>NZ_JBHTST010000004.1:0-123037 GCF_042794995.1 Streptomyces sp. NPDC056503 | reverse complement strand
CGCACGACGTACGGGCGGCGGCCCACCGGCCTTTCGTCGTCCCCCTACGGGCCCTCCCGGTGTCCGGAGTCCGGGGCCGGGCGTCCGGAGACCGGGGTCGGCTCCGGGTTCCCGGCTCTGGTCTCGGCGGTGGCGGCCGACCATACTGGTGTGCGCAGGTGTTCGAGGAGGGGGACGCAGGGTGAGCGAGAACAGCACGCGGTCCGCGACGGCCGTCGCCGAGGACCCGGCCGGGGGGCCGATGATCCGGGTCGAGGAGCTGCGCCGTACCTTCGGCGAGGGCGAGGCCGCCGTCCACGCGCTCAAGGGCGTCTCCTTCGAGATCCCGCGCGGTGAGCTGGTCGCCCTCAAGGGCCGCTCGGGCTCCGGCAAGACCACCCTGCTCAACCTCATCGGCGGTCTCGACAGCGCCGACGGCGGCCGGATCCTCATCGACGGCACCGACCTCTCCACCCTCGGCGAGGACGGCCTGCTGGAGCTGCGCCGGGACCGGATCGGCTTCATCTTCCAGTCCTTCGGCCTGCTGCCCATCCTCTCCGCCGCCGAGAACGTCGGCGTCCCGCTGCGGCTGCGCAAGACGGACCCCGCCGAGCGGGAGGAGCGGGTCGCCCTGCTCCTCGCCCTGGTCGGCCTCGCCGACCACGCCAACCAGCGCCCCGGAGAGCTCTCCGGAGGCCAGCAGCAGCGGGTCGCCATCGCCCGCGCCCTCGCCAACAGGCCGGCCCTGCTCATCGCCGACGAGCCGACCGGCCAGCTCGACGCCGAGACCGGCCTCGCCGTGATGGAGCTGCTGCGGGCCGTGGTCCGCAGCGAGGGCTGCACCGCCCTGGTCGCCACCCACGACCACCAGCTCCTCGGCCTCGCCGACCGGGTCCTCGAACTCCGCGACGGAGAGATAGCCGAAGCCTGAGGCCCGAGCCCGAGGCCGAAGCCTGAGGTCGAAGCCCGAGGTCCGAGCCTGAGGTTCGAGCCCGAGGCCGACGGTGGCCCGCCCCCGTCCGACAGCCTCCGCCGACAGCCCGGCCGCCCGCCGATCGCCCGCCGGGCGGGCCTGGCCGGCGGGCATCAGGATCACGTCAATACCGCACCGGGGTGATCCTCCGGGTGCGGAATGTCCGATCGGCCGGACGTATGGTCGGTCCATGGGACGTGGCAAGCTTCGGATCTACCTCGGCGCGGCGCCCGGCGTCGGCAAGACGTACGCGATGCTCGCCGAGGCCCACCGCAGGGTGGAGCGCGGCACCGACTGCGCCGTCGGCTTCGTCGAGCACCACGGCCGGCCGCGCACCGAGGTGCTGCTGCACGGTCTGGAGCAGGTGCCCCGCCGCGAGCTCGAGTACCGCGGCGCCGTCTTCACCGAGATGGACGTCGACGCCGTCCTCGCCCGCCGCCCCGCCGTCGCCCTCGTCGACGAGCTCGCCCACACCAACGTCCCCGGCTCGCGCAACCCCAAGCGCTGGCAGGACGTGGCCGAGCTCCTCGCCGCCGGCATCGACGTCGTCTCCACCGTCAACATCCAGCACCTGGAGTCGCTGGGCGACGTCGTCGAGGCGATCACCGGCGTCCGCCAGCGCGAGACCGTCCCCGACGAGATCGTCCGCAGGGCCGACCAGATCGAACTCGTCGACATGTCGCCCGAGGCGCTGCGCCGCCGCATGGCCCACGGCAACGTCTACACCCCCGACAAGGTCGACGCCGCCCTCTCCAACTACTTCCGCCCGGGCAACCTCACCGCCCTGCGCGAGCTGGCCCTGCTCTGGACCGCCGACCGGGTCGACGAGTACCTCCGGCAGTACCGGGGCGAGCACAACATCCGCTCCACCTGGCAGGCCCGGGAGCGGATCGTCGTCGGCCTCACCGGCGGCCCCGAGGGCCGCACCCTCATACGGCGCGCCACGAGGCTCGCCGAGAAGGGCGCGGGCGGCGAGGTCCTCGCCGTCTACATAGCGCGCAGCGACGGCCTCACCGCCGCCTCGCCCAAGGAGCTGGCCGTCCAGCGCACCCTCGTCGAGGACCTCGGCGGCACCTTCCACCACGTCATCGGCGACGACATACCGACCGCCCTCCTGGAGTTCGCCCGGGGGGTGAACGCCACCCAGATCGTCCTCGGCTCCAGCCGCCGCCGCACCTGGCAGTACGTCCTCGGTCCCGGCGTCGGCCAGACCGTCGCCCGCGAGTCGGGGCCCGACCTGGACGTCCACATCGTCACCCACGGCGAGGTCGCCAAGGGCCGCGGCCTCCCGGTCGCCCGCGGCGCCCGCCTCGGCCGCTCCCGGATCCTCGGCGGCTGGCTCGTCGGCGTCGTCGGACCGATCGCCCTGGCCCTGTTCCTCACCCACACCGAGGCCGACCTCGGGCTCGCCAACGACATGCTGCTGTTCCTGGCGCTCACCGTCGGCTCCGCCCTGCTCGGCGGCTTCCTGCCGGCGCTCGCCTCCGCGGCCGTGGGCTCCCTGCTGCTGAACTGGTTCTTCACCCCGCCCATCCACCGGATCACCATCGCCGACCCGCTGAACATCGTGGCCATCGCCGTCTTCTTCGGCGTCGCCATGGCGGTCGCCTCCGTCGTCGACCTCGCCGCCCGCCGCACCCACCAGGCCGCCCGGCTGCGGGCCGAGTCCGAGGTGCTCTCCTATCTGGCGGGCAGTGTGCTGCGCGGCGAGACCAGCCTCGACGCCCTCCTGGAACGGGTCCGGGAGACCTTCTCCATGGGGTCCGTCGCCCTCCTGGAACGAGCCGACGGCTCCGAGCCCTGGACCCGGGCCGCCGCCGTCGGCCCGCACCCGGCGCTCCGGCCCGAGGACGCCGACGTGGACATGCCGGTCGGCGACCACCTGGCCCTCGCCCTCACCGGCCGGGTGCTGCCCGCCGAGGACCGCCGGGTGCTCGGCGCCTTCGCCGCCCAGGCCGCCGTCGTCCTCGACCGGCAGCGGCTCGTGGGCGAGGCCGAGGAGGCCCGCAAGCTCGCCGAGGGCAACAAGATCCGCACCTCCCTCCTCGCCGCCGTCAGCCACGACCTGCGCACCCCGCTCGCCGGCATCAAGGCCTCCGTCACCTCGCTCCGCTCCGACGACGTCGAGTGGTCGGAGGAGGACCGGGCCGAGCTCCTGGAGGGCATCGAGGCCGGCGCCGACCGCCTCGACCACCTCGTCGGCAACCTCCTCGACATGTCCCGCCTCCAGACCGGCACCGTCACCCCGCTGATCCGCGCCGTCGACCTCGACGAGGTCGTCCCCATGGCCCTGGGCGGGGTGCCGGACGGCAGCGCCGAGGCCGACGTCCCCGAGACCCTGCCGATGGTCGAGGTCGACAAGGGCCTGCTGGAACGGGCCGTCGCCAACATCGTCGAGAACGCCGTCAAGTACAGCCCCGAGGGCGTCGCCGTCGCCGTCGCCGCCAGCGCCCTCGGCGATCGCGTCGAGCTCCGGGTCGTCGACCGGGGCCCCGGCGTCCCCGACGAGTCCAAGGACGGCATCTTCGAGCCCTTCCAGCGCTTCGGCGACGCCCCGCGAGGCTCCGGCGTCGGCCTCGGTCTCGCCGTCGCCCGCGGCTTCGTGGAGGCCATGGGCGGCACCCTCAGCGCCGAGGACACCCCGGGCGGCGGCCTCACCATGGTCCTCACCCTGCGGGCCGCCGCGGGCGGCGCCCCGCCGCCACCCGCCGCCGAGCTGCCGGCCCACACCATGGGCTGAGCCCGCGCCCCGCCCCCGTACACCGCGGAAGAACCCCGCACCCAGCTCCGTACAGCAGCCCGTACCCAGCTCCGCACAGCAGAAGGAAGGCCCCCGACATGACCCGGGTCCTCGTGGTCGACGACGAGCCGCAGATCGTCCGCGCCCTGGTGATCAACCTCAAGGCGCGGAAGTACGAGGTCGACTCCGCCCCCGACGGCGCCACCGCCCTCAAGCTCGCCGCCGAGCGCCACCCCGACGTCGTCGTCCTCGACCTCGGCCTGCCCGACCTCGACGGCGTCGACGTCATCAAGGGGCTGCGCGGCTGGACCCGGGTCCCGATCATCGTCCTCTCCGCCCGGCACACCTCCGACGAGAAGGTCGAGGCGCTCGACGCCGGCGCCGACGACTACGTGACCAAGCCCTTCGGCATGGACGAACTCCTCGCCCGGCTGCGCGCCGCCGTCCGCCGCGCCGAACCCGTCGGCGGCGCCGAGGACGGCGTCGTCGTGGTCGAGACCGAGGACTTCACCGTCGACCTCGCCGCCAAGAAGGTGCACCGCGACGGGCGGGACGTCCGCCTCACCCCCACCGAGTGGCACCTCCTGGAGGTCCTGGTCCGCAACGGCGGCCGCCTCGTCAGCCAGAAGCAGCTCCTCCAGGAGGTCTGGGGGCCCTCCTACGGCACCGAGACCAACTACCTGCGGGTCTACATGGCGCAGCTGCGCCGCAAGCTGGAGACCGATCCCTCGCACCCGCGCCACTTCGTCACCGAGCCGGGAATGGGATACCGCTTCGAACGTTGAGACGGGCCCGTTCCCGCACCGGCCGCGGCCGGTACGCTTTTGGGTATGAGTGCCGCACCCCGTACCGACAGGCCGGCAGGCCGGTTCCGCCGGATGCTCGACCGCCTCTCCTCCTCGCCGGAGGACCTGGAGTCGGAGGAGCTCCAGGAGGACACGGCCGCCTCGGGCTGCACGCGGATCACCGACTGTACCGACCGCGAGATAGTCAAGGTCACTGGTACCTTGCGCACGGTCACACTGCGCCCCAGGGCCGGTGTCCCGGCCCTGGAGGCCGAGCTGTTCGACGGCACCGCGCCGCTGGACGTCGTCTGGCTGGGCAGGCGCTCCATCGTGGGCATCGAGCCGGGCCGCAAGCTGATCGCCTCCGGCCGGATCTCCATGAGCCACGGCCGACGGGTCCTCTTCAACCCCAAATACGAGCTCCGACCGCTCGGACAGGAGTAGCCGGTGACGTCCGTCGACAAGCCGACCACCGCACCGCCGACCCCGGACCAGGACGCCCGGACCGACAGGGCCGTGACCGAGGCCGCGCTCTTCGAGGCGTTCGGCGGCGTCCGGGGCATGGTCGAGACGGTCCTGCCCGGGCTGCTCTTCGTCACGATCTTCACGATCAACAAGAACCTGCAGGGCTCGGCCATCGCCGCGCTCGCCGTCTCGCTCCTCCTGGTCGCCGTCCGGCTGATCCGCCGCGACACCGTCAAGCACGCCTTCAGCGGTGTCTTCGGCGTCGCCTTCGGCGTCGTCTTCGCGATGATGACCGGCAACGCCAAGGACTTCTACCTCCCCGGCATGATCTACACGCTGGGCCTCGGCCTCGCGTACATCGTGACCACGCTCGCCGGCGTCCCGCTGATCGGCCTCATCCTCGGCCCGGTCTTCAAGGAGAACCTCTCCTGGCGGACCCGGAACCCGGGACGGAAGAAGGCCTACGCGAAGGCCAGCTGGGCCTGGGGCCTGATCCTGCTCGCCAAGTGCGCGATCCTCTTCCCGCTGTACTGGTGGGCCGACACCACCCAGCTCGGCTGGGTCCTCGTCGCCCTGAAGATCCCGCCCTTCCTGCTCGCGGTCTACCTCACCTGGGTCTTCCTCGCCAAGGCGCCGCCGCCGATCGACGTCTTCGCCGAGATGGAGGCCGAGGAGAAGGCCGAGAAGGAGCGCGAGGCCGCCGCGCGCGCCGCTCGGCAGGGGCCGGAGGCGTAACGATCCTCACGGGGATTCCCCCGGGAGCTCCACGGGGAAGGGCCCGGGACCAGTGATGGTCCCGGGCCCTTCCCCGTTCACGCGTCGGCCGACTACGCCGGTTCACGCGTCGGCCGACTAGTCCGCCGACTCCCGGCGGACCTGGAGCAGCTCCTCCAGCTGCTCCTCGCGGGCCTGCGCCGCCACGAACAGCAGCTCGTCGCCGGCCTCCAGGGTCTCCTCGGGGCTCGGCGTGAGCACCCGCGAACCGCGGATGATCGTCACCAGCGAGGTGTCCTGCGGCCAGGCGACGTCGCCCACCTGCGTACCGGACACCGCCGACTCCGGCGGCAGCGTCAGCTCCACCAGGTTGGCGTCGCCGTGGCTGAAGCGGAGCAGCCGGACCAGGTCGCCGACGCTCACCGCCTCCTCCACCAGGGCCGACATCAGGCGCGGGGTGGAGACGGCCACGTCCACGCCCCAGGACTCGTTGAACAGCCACTCGTTCTTCGGGTTGTTCACCCGGGCGACCACCCGGGGCACCCCGTACTCGGTCTTCGCGAGCAGGGAGACGACCAGGTTCACCTTGTCGTCGCCGGTGGCCGCGATGACCACGTTGCAGCGCTGGAGCGCCGCCTCGTCCAGCGAGGTGATCTCACAGGCGTCGGCGAGCAGCCACTCCGCCTGCGGCACCCGCTCCACCGAGATGGCGGTCGGCGCCTTGTCGACGAGCAGGACCTCGTGGCCGTTCTCCAGGAGCTCGCCGGCGATGGAACGGCCCACCGCGCCCGCGCCCGCAATCGCGACCCGCATCAGTGACCGCCCTCCTCGGGGCCTTCGGCGAAGGCCGCCTCGACCTTGGTGATCTCGTCCGTCCGCATCATCACGTGCACCAGATCGCCTTCCTGGAGCACCGTCTGCGAGCTGGGGATGACCGCCTCGCCCAGCCGGGTGAGGAAGGCCACCCGCACACCGGTCTCGTCCTGGAGCCGGCTGATCTTGTGGCCGATCCAGGCGGAGGAGGTGTGCACCTCGGCGAGCTGGACGCCGCCGCTCGGGTCGCTCCACAGCGGCTCCGCGCCCGAGGGCAGCAGCCGGCGCAGCATCTGGTCGGCGGTCCAGCGGACCGTCGCCACCGTCGGGATGCCCAGACGCTGGTAGACCTCGGCGCGCCGGGGGTCGTAGATCCGCGCCGCCACGTTCTCGATGCCGAACATCTCGCGGGCCACCCGGGCCGCGATGATGTTGGAGTTGTCACCGCTGCTCACCGCGGCGAAGGCACCGGCCTCCTCGATCCCCGCCTCGCGCAGGGTGTCCTGGTCGAAGCCGACGCCAGTGACGCGCCGGCCTCCGAAGCCGGAGCCCAGGCGGCGGAAAGCCGTCGGGTCCTGGTCCACGACGGCGACGGTGTGGCCCTGCTGCTCCAGGGTCTGCGCGAGAGCGGCTCCCACTCGCCCGCAGCCCATGATGACGATGTGCACGTCCCCTTACCCCGCACTCCTGATCGCCTTGCTGACCTGCGAAAACACCCTGCTCACAACTTTCCTCACCCGATCGGCCCGGGCCGTGGCGGACAACGCCCTGCCGGGTTGCCCGGTCCGAGCTTAAGCGGCAACGCTGGCCGCGACCGCATCAGAGGTGATACTCAGGGAGATTCGGTGCCGATCGGGGGTGCCGGTGCGCGTGGCTGTTTTCGAACGCTTACGATCCTCTCCGTGTCCAAACTGACCGACGTGCCCAAACGGATCCTGATCGGGCGGGCCCTGCGCAGCGACAAGCTGGGCGAGACCCTTCTCTCCAAGCGGATCGCACTCCCCGTCTTCGCCTCCGACCCGCTCTCGTCGGTCGCGTACGCGCCGGGCGAGGTCCTCCTCGTCCTCTCCGCCGCCGGTCTGTCGGCCTATCACTTCAGCCCGTGGATCGCGCTGGCCGTCGTCGTCCTGATGTTCACGGTCGTCGCCTCCTACCGCCAGAACGTGCACGCGTACCCGAGCGGCGGCGGCGACTACGAGGTCGCGACCACCAACCTCGGGCCGAGGGCCGGACTCACCGTCGCGAGCGCCCTGCTCGTCGACTACGTCCTCACCGTCGCCGTCTCGATCTCCTCGGGCATCGAGAACCTCGGCTCCGCCGTCCCCTTCGTCGTCGAGCACAAGGTCGCCTCGGCCGTCGCCGTGATCGTCCTCCTCACCCTGATGAACCTCCGGGGCGTGAAGGAGTCCGGCAGCCTCTTCGCCATCCCGACGTACGTCTTCGTCTTCGGCGTCTTCTGCATGATCGCCTGGGGCGCCTGGCGCGGGCTCGTCCTCGACGACACCATGAAGGCCCCCACCGCCGACTTCGAGATCAAGCCGGAGCACCCGGGGCTCGCGGGCTTCGCCCTGATCTTCCTGCTGCTGCGCGCCTTCTCCTCCGGCTGTGCCGCCCTCACCGGCGTCGAGGCCATCTCCAACGGCGTCCCCGCCTTCCGCAAGCCGAAGTCGAGGAACGCCGCCACCACCCTCGCGCTCATGGGCGGCCTCGCCGTCACCATGTTCTGCGGCATCATCTTCCTCGCCCAGGCCACCGACGTCCGGATGGCCGAGAAGCCCGCCGAGGACCTGCTCCAGAACGGCGTCCCGGTCGGCGAGGGCTACGTCCAGGACCCGGTCATCTCGCAGGTCGCGGCCGCTGTCTTCGGCGACGGAACGTTCTTCTTCATCCTGCTGGCCGCCGCCACCGCGCTCGTCCTCTTCCTGGCCGCCAACACGGCGTACAACGGCTTCCCGCTCCTCGGCTCGATCCTCGCCCAGGACCGCTACCTGCCGCGCCAGCTGCACACCCGCGGCGACCGGCTCGCCTTCTCCAACGGCATCGTGCTGCTCGCCGGCGCCGCCGCCCTGCTCGTCGTCGTCTACGGAGCCGACTCCACCCGCCTCATCCAGCTCTACATCGTCGGCGTCTTCGTCTCCTTCACGCTCAGCCAGATCGGCATGGTCCGGCACTGGAACCGGCACCTGCGGACCGAGCGCGACCCGGCCAAGCGCCGGCACATGGTCCGCTCGCGCGCGATCAACGCCTTCGGCGCCTTCTTCACCGGCCTCGTCCTCGTCGTCGTCCTCGCCACCAAGTTCACCCACGGCGCCTGGGTCGCCCTGCTCGGCATGGTGATCTTCTACGTGACGATGACCGCGATCCGCCGCCACTACGACTCCGTCTCGGCGGAGATCGCCGCCGCCGAGGAGCGCCCCGACGAGTACGTCCGCCCCTCCCGGGTCCGCTCGATCGTCCTCGTCTCCAAGCTCCACAAGCCCACCCTCCGGGCGCTGGCGTACGCGAAGCTGCTGCACGCCAACCAGCTGGAGGCGCTGACCGTCAACGTCGACCCGGCGGAGACCAAGGCGCTCAAGGAGGAGTGGGAGCGGCGCGGCATCAACGTGCCGCTGAAGATCCTCGACTCGCCGTACCGCGAGATCACCCGGCCGGTCATCGAGTACGTGAAGAACCTCCGCAAGGAGAGCCCGCGCGACGCCGTCTCGGTCTACATCCCCGAGTACGTCGTCGGCCACTGGTACGAGCACCTGCTCCACAACCAGTCCGCGCTCCGCCTCAAGGGCCGGCTCCTCTTCACCCCCGGTGTGATGGTCACCTCCGTCCCCTACCAGCTCCAGTCCTCCGAGGCGGCGAAGCGGCGGGCACGGAAGCGGCAGGACTGGAACGCGCCGGGAGCGGTCCGCCGCGGTCCGGTCGAGAAGGCCAAGAAGGAACCGACGGGGAAGAGCAACTAGACTGGTGGGCTGCTGTGCGAACAGCGGCCCCCTTCTCCTCCCTTCCCTCCCCTACTCGCCTACGGAGTCCCCGATCATGCAGAACACCCCTGTGAAGTCCCTGATCGGGGAGGAGTACGAGGTCGAGGTCGGCCCGGTGGCCCACGGCGGCCACTGCATCGCGCGTACGGAGGAGGGCCGCGTCCTCTTCGTCCGCCACGGACTGCCGGGCGAGCGCGTCCGGGCCCGCGTCACGGAGGGCGACGAGACCAGCCGCTTCCTGCGCGCCGACGCCGTCGAGATCCTGGACGCGTCCAAGGACCGCATCGAGGCCCCGTGCCCCTTCGCCGGCCCCGGCAAGTGCGGCGGCTGCGACTGGCAGCACGCCAAGCCGGGCGCCCAGCGCCGCCTCAAGGGCGAGGTCATCGCCGAGCAGCTGCAGCGGCTCGCGGGCCTCACCCCGGAGGAGGCCGGCTGGGACGGCACGGTCGTCCCCGCCGAGGGCGACAAGCTGCCGGCGGGCGAGGTCCCGCAGTGGCGCACCCGCGTCCAGTACGCGATCGACGCCGAGGGCCACGCGGGCCTGCGCAAGCACCGCTCGCACGAGGTCGAGGTCATCGACCACTGCATGATCGCGGCGCAGGGCGTCTCCGAGCTCGGCATCGAGGCCCGCACCTGGGAGGGCATGGCCGCCGTCGAGGCGATCGCCGCCTCCGGTTCGAACGACCGCCAGGTCATCCTCACCCCCCGCCCCGGCGGCCGCCTCCCGCTCGTCGAGCTGGACAAGCCGGTCTCCGTCATGCGCGTCGACGAGAAGGACGGCGGAGTCCACCGCGTCCACGGCCGCGCCTTCGTCCGCGAGCGCGCCGACGAGCGCACCCACCGCGTCGGCAGCGGCGGCTTCTGGCAGATCCACCCGAAGGCCGCCGACACCCTCATGAAGGCCGTCATGCAGGGCCTCCTCCCGCGCAAGGGCGACACCGCCCTCGACCTCTACTGCGGCGTCGGCCTCTTCGCCGGCGCCCTCGCGGACCGCGTCGGCGAGGCGGGCGCCGTCCTCGGCATCGAGTCCGGCAAGCGCGCCGTCGAGGACGCCCGCCACAACCTGGCCGCCTTCCCGCGCGTCCGCATCGAACAGGGCAAGGTCGAGTCGGTCCTCCCGCGCACCGGCATCACCGAGGTCGACCTCATCGTCCTGGACCCCCCGCGCGCCGGCGCCGGCAAGCAGACCGTCCGCCACCTCGCCGGCCTCGGCGCCCGCCGCATCGCCTACGTCGCCTGCGACCCGGCCGCCCTCGCCCGAGACCTCGGCTACTTCCGCGAGGCCGGCTACCGCGTCCGCACCCTGCGGGCCTTCGACCTGTTCCCGATGACCCACCATGTCGAGTGCGTCGCGATCCTTGAGCCCGCCGAAAAGGGCCGCTGACCTGCAAGTTTGACGAGTGTGCATTATGGGCGTTACGTGCGTTACGGGCGATATCTTGACGTATATCTGACGCACGTGACGCACGTTTGACGCACGGCTGACGCACGCCCCGCTCGTCCGCTGACGTCCTGTCAGCAGCGGAAAGCCGCCCTTCCAACCGGTGTAACAGTCCGGTCGGAAGGGCGGCTTTCTGCTGTACGCGCCCCAGAGCCCCATCTCCCTCGCCGCGTTTGCCTGCATCGGCGGTCGAGCACGCTCCGTAGCGGCACAACGGGCTGGAAATATGCCTGCAGCTTCATGTGTTGGAGGCGACCACGGAATGGGGAGGTGTCGGAACTGCGGTTGTTCCAGACCATGGACAGGGGCGTGAGCGAGCTCGCACCCCGGCTTGCCACGGCCGAAGCGGACGTGCAGCGCGTTGTCGAGGCAGACATGGAGGCGTTGT
The DNA here is from genome assembly GCF_042794995.1 of Streptomyces sp. NPDC056503. Taxonomy (NCBI): domain Bacteria; kingdom Bacillati; phylum Actinomycetota; class Actinomycetes; order Kitasatosporales; family Streptomycetaceae; genus Streptomyces; species Streptomyces sp. NPDC056503. The sequence goes on along the minus strand of NZ_JBHTST010000004.1, from coordinate 111,764 downwards.
TGGGGGTCCGGTTCCTGGCATCCGAATACAGCACGGGCCCTGTTCACGCTGGCCGAATCGATTCGCTGGGGCTCGACGCGAACGGGGCGCCCGTCGTGGTTGAGTACAAGCGCGGCACGGATCCGGGTGTGATCAACCAGGGGCTCTTCTATCTGAGCTGGCTGGTAGATCACCGCAGCGAGTTCGAGCACCTGGTCCGTGACAAGCTCGGGGCGACCGTCGCGGCCCAGGTGCTCTGGAGCGGACCCCGATTGATCTGTGTGGCCGGCGACTACACCCGCTACGACCTCCACGCCGTACGTGAGCATCGGCGCAGCATCGATCTGGTCCGCTACCGCTTTTTCGGCAGGGACCTTATTGGCCTTGAGACTGTAGCCACGGCCGCAGGACGGCCAATGCGCGGCAGGCGGGTGCAGCACACCGGACTGGCTGGCATGGGACCGGAGCGTCTTGTGGAGCTGGCGGCAGCGGCGGATGAGGTGCTCCTCCGCCTTGGCGATGGCATCACCAAGGTGCAGCGCAAGCACTACAGCGCCTACCGGCGGCTGCAGAATTTCGCGAGCATCTGTCCTCCCCAGCGGACCAAGGTCCACGTGTACCTGTCGCTTGACCCGGCCAATATCGACCTTGTCCCGGACTTCACCAGGAACGTGACGGGCTTGGGGCACCATGGCACGGGCGATCTGGAGGTACGGCTGCGCACAGAAAGGGACCTTGAGCGTGCGCAAGACCTATTTCGCGCCAGCTACACGGCGGCGTGATAGTCCAGGCCACGTGCAAGCGAATCTGCAGTCGGATGGGCGTCATTCGGGGGCGTAGTCGTGAGTGTGCCTCTCGATGGGCGGGCAGATGGTGGCGGTGGAGATATCCATCTTCCGGAGATTCCCCGGTTAGGCTAACCGGGGAATCTCGGCTACATTTCGCCGCGCATGCCGTTCCGGCACCGTCTATCCGTACATCCAGGTCAGCCGTTTTCCGCGGGGACACCGTCCCGAGGCCGGTCGCGGGCTGCGGGTGGCGACCCGGCTTCAGCGGGAGTAAGCGTGGGGCGCGGGCGTGCGATCGAGGGCGGGATCAACCACCGGCTGCCGGTGTCGGCCTCTGCCAGTACCTGTGCGGATGAGGCGAGGTCTCGCCTACGGGGGATACGGCGAGACCTCGCAAAACGACGCTACGTCGTAGGCATTCTTCCGGTCCAGCTCTCCGAGGCGACGCTGTTCTCTGCTCGCAGAGCGGCGGGCAGCCAGGTGGGGGCCAGGCCGCGCCGTCGGTCGACAGGCGGGATCCGAGGCCGCCAGCGCGACCACCTCGTCCATGGGGTGGCCGAATCTGCACCTGACCAGTAGGAACCCGGTGATCACGCTAGAAGGGCAAAGACCTCCAGGATGCCCAGTTTGCCTCTTGCTGTCAGTCCTGCCCACTAAGATTCATTCAGCGGGGGCAGCCCGACGTTCCTGCGAACGGCGGCAGGATCGCGGTACGCGCAAATACGTGCAAATGGACACAGGTGGGGAGTCGCATGCTGGAAGGTCGGTGGACGACGGTCACCGAGTCCGAGCACGAGCACGAGCGCCGCGGCCTGGAAGCGATCCGCAGGCGTCTGCCGGACGAAGAGCCGTGGCGCGCCTGGTCGAATTTCACGTTCACCGCGAACAGCGGCCATGTCCGCGAGATCGATCTTCTGGTGACAGCACCGGCCGGGGTGTTCCTCCTCGAGCTAAAGGACTGGCATGGATCGGTACACGGCGGCGGTAACGACTGGGTGCAGACCACGCCCGGCGGGACCCAGCGGCGGCACGGCAACCCCCTGCACCTGGCGAACCGGAAGGCCAAGGAGCTGTCCGGCCTGATCAACGACATCTCCGGCCAGCCCGGAGGCCGGCCGAAGATCTGGGTGGGCGAGGCGGTCTGCTTCACCGATGACAAGCTCCGGGTGAACCTTCCGGCCACCGATCTGAACGGCGTTTTCACGGTCAAGCAGCTCGTGGACATGTTGGCCGAGCCGCCGGCAGACGCCCGGCGCCGGATAACGGCCGAGACGTCTCGCCGCGTCGACGTGGCCCTGAAGAAGCTCGGCATCGCACCGATCCGCCGCCAGCATGAGGTGGGCTCCTATCTCCTGGATGCGAAGGCGTTCGACTCCGGCCCCACCTGGGCCGACTACCTGGGCCGTCACTCCCAGCTGCACGATCTGGCACGAGTGCGGGTCTTCCTCAGCGAGCGCGGTGCTTCAGACGCCGAGCGGCGTTCCGTAGAGCAGGCCGCTGCTCGCGAGGCACTCGTGCTCAGCCGGTTCCGGCATCCGGGTGCGGTGCAGCTGAAGAGTTATCTGCCGTCGGGGCATCCGGCCGGGCCGACGATTCTGTTCAACTACCACCCGGAGACTCTGCGCCTGGACGACTTTCTGGTGCAGCACGGGAAGCAGCTGGACCTGCGGGGCCGCCTCGCGCTCGTACGGCAGCTCGCGGAGACGGTGCGCTCCGCGCACTCGCGCCGTGTCCATCACCGCACGCTGTCGGCGCACGCGGTGCACATCATTCCGCGTGATCGCGGCCCGCGCGGGCGGGAGCTCAGCGAGGAGCAGCGCTGGCTGGGTCCTTGGCCGCAGATCGCGGATTGGCAGATCGCTACAGGACAGAGCGCCAGCCGTGGCCGGCCCCTGACCCTGGCTCCTACAAATGTGTCCGGGTTCCACGTCTCGGAGCAGGCTGATCCGTATCTGGCGCCGGAGCTGAGGATCCCGAAGGCCGACCCGGTGCGTCTCGATGTGTACGGGCTCGGTGTCCTTACGTATCTGCTGGTCACCGGGCAGGCGCCAGGCGCAAGCCAGAGCGAGGTCATGGCCCGCCTGGAAGCCGGTGAGAGCCTGCGACCGAGTGCCTTGGTCGACGGACTCAACCCGGACATCGACGACCTGGTGGAGGCGTCCACCGCGTACGAACCGGGTCGGCGCCTGTCCACGGTCGACGACTTCCTGGAGATGCTGGAGTACGTCGAGCAGGCATTCACCGAGAAGGACTCCGTCGGCCCGGCCGCAGGCGCGGGCGGGGACGGCGGGTCGGGGTCGGAAGCGGACGAGGATCGGGGCGAGCCGGACAAGGACCCGCTGGAGGCCGTGGCCGGGGATGTACTGGCCGGGCGCTGGGAGGTTGTTCGCCGGCTTGGCACGGGTTCGACCTCTCGGGCGTTCCTGGTGAGGGATCTCGCGGGCGAGCCGCGGCGTAGCGGCACCCTGCCGGTGGCTGTGCTGAAAGTCGCGCTGAGCGAGGCCAAGCACGCGGTCCTGGATCGGGAGGCCCAGATCTTGGGCCGCATCCACCGGGATTCCAGCATCATCGCGCTGTACGAGCGGGAGCCGATCACTCTCGCGGGACGTCGGGTGCTCGCTCTCGAATACGTCGGCGACAGCCGAGAGCTGAAGGAGCAGGACCGTGGTGACGGGAAGGGACCGAGGCGGCGTGAGGACACCGTCGCGCGTCAGCTGCGGGACAACGGCCGCCTGGGCATGGACCAGCTGGAGGCGTACGGGAAGTACCTCTTCGGCGCGGTGGAGCACTTGGAGGCGGAAGGAATCTGGCATCGGGACCTGAAGCCGGACAACATCGCCATCCGGATCCGTCCCAACGGCACCCGACAGTTGGTGCTGATCGACTTCTCGCTCGCCGGGTACCCGGCGAAGGAGATCGATGCGGGCACCGAGGGCTATCTCGACCCGTTCGTGGGAGTCATCACGCGCGGCTCGTACGACGGTCATGCCGAGCGGTACGCGCTCGCGGCGACATTGCACGAGATGGCGTCGAACGAGTTGCCCCGATGGGGTGACGGTGCCGTCACAGCCCGGCAGACCGATCCGAAGGAGTGGCCGTACCCGCAGCTCGCCGCCGATGCCTTCGAGCCGGCAGTTCGCGACGGCCTGGTCGCCTTCTTCCGCAAGGCTTTGGCGCGGGACGTGAAGGACCGGTTCTCGGACCTGAAGCCGATGGAGCGTGCCTGGCAGGCACTCTTCCTGGATGCGCAGCGGACAACGGCTCCGAGCTCCGGGCACGGTACGGCGGAAAGCGCAGGGACCACGCAGGAAGCCCGGCCGCAGATCGGCCGCGAGGACGACGATGCCTCCGTCGAGCAGGTTCGTGACCAGCAGGCGGCCAGGGCTGACCGTACGACGCCTCTGTCCGTGGCAGGGCTGACGCTTTCCGCGCAGTCCCAGCTGTTCGCCATGGGTCTGAACACCGTTGGGGACGTACTGGATTACTCGGCGAGGAAGTTCCTCACTGCGCCGGGCATGGGCTCGCGTACTCGGGAGGAGATCCAGCGCCGGCAGAAGGAGTGGAACCTCCGACTCGGCAAAGCGGCCCCCGCACCACTCAGCGCGGAAGCCCGCAAGGCAGCCGGTCAGGAAATCACCGAGCTGGAGCAGGCGGTAGCCGAGTCGGTCGCTGCAGGCGGCGGAAATGTCACTGACCCGCAGCTTCTGGGCGCACTGAGCCTGGACGCGCTGGCTGCTCGCCTGGTCCCGAAGCCATCCAGCGGCAATGCCCGCTCCAACGCCAAGGAGCGCGAAGCGGTCCGGTTGCTACTGCGGCTGCCCAACGAGACCGGCAAGCTGCCTGAGGGCCTGGCGTGGGTTCGGCAGCGGGACGTCGCTGACGCGGTGGGCCTGACCGCGGGCCGTATCCCGCAGATCGTGAAGAAGGCGCGCGAGCGATGGTACGAGGACGCCGCCTTTGGACTGCTGCGCGAGGAGGTGGTGGAGCTTCTTGCCGAGCGCGGACGGGTGGCCCCGGTGATCGAGCTCGCCGACGCGCTGATCGCCCGGCGCGGCACCCAGCACGTGGAGCGTCGCGACCGGCGCGCGCTCGCACTGTCGCTCGTGCGCGCGGTGGTCGAGCGAGAGAGCTACAACAACGAGTCCCCGCCGCTCTTCCGCTACTTCCATGCCCGGATGCCCAAGGGCGCCGATCCGGTGCTCGGCCTGCTCGCCATCGATGTCCGGGAGGGCGTGGACGGCCCGGATACCCCGACGCTGCCCGCTCTACAGGAATACGCGCTCAACCTGGGCGCGCGAGCCGACCGACTCGCGGACCTGGGATCCCTGCCGACGGCCAGCACCGTCCTTACCGAGCTGGACGCGGTGCGACGGCCGCCGGGAAACCTGGGCTGGGACGAGCGGCGCACCGCCGAGATCGCGGTGGCTGCTTCCAACCGAGCCGCTCTCACCCCCCGACTGGAGATCTACCCGCGCGACCTGGACCTGGTTCGCGCGCTAAGGATCACCCAGGCCGGTGTGGTGGCCGTCCAGCCGGGCGTCGAGGAGGAGCGACTGCCGGGTCTCACGGTTGACGCCCTGCACAAGCGAGTTACGACCCGCTTCCCCGACCTGGGCACAGACCCGCTGGTGCCACGCGAATTGCCCACCGGCAGCGCACTGGTCCGTTACCTGAAGCAGGCCGGCTTCGAGCTGAAGCTGGCCACGCGTTACGACAAGGTGCTCCGCCTCATCCCGGACCGGCCGGCCGGGGACGCCACCGCCGGCCTGACCTCGGCGAGCTGGGGAGCCTCGGCGGCCCGTCGATCGGCCCCCACCCAGTACGACGCGGACGCGGCCGTCGCCGCCGCGGTCAAGGCCGAACAGCGGCTCAGGCACTCGGCGCGGCAGGACGGCTTCCGGGTCCTGACCGTGCCCCACCGGGGTGCTGAGGACGCGGTGCGGCACCTGGCGGACGAGCCGTACGGTGTGCGGCCGGTGTCATTGACCGGGCTCTTCGTGAAGGAACTGCGCGATGTGATCGGCGAGGCGGCCAGACCGACCTGGGAGACCGTCCTCAAGGCGGACGCCGCCGAACCCGGAAGCCGGGCCCACCAGCAGCTGCGCATCCGCACAGACAAGGCGTGGGGGCGCATCGAGCCGCAGCTGCGAGAGCGACTGAGGCAGGCGCAGGGACCGCTGCTCCTTACCGACACTGCGGTGCTCGCCCGGTACGACGCGCTGGACCTGCTCGTAAGACTCGCGGAGGAAGCGCGGCAAGGTGGCAGCCCGCTGTGGCTGCTCGTCGCCCAGTCCGACCCAGCGAAAGCACCACGGCTGGCCGGGCAGAGCGTGCCGTACCAGGCAGGGTTCGACGAGTGGATCGTCGTGCCCGATGCCTGGGTCGCGCGCAAACACCTCGCACCGGACGCCTGACCCTCTTCCTCTCCTGAACCGGCCTTCTTCCGCCCACTCCGTTTTCTCTACAGGAGCCGTTCCGTGATCGACCGCAAGAGCCTCCTCGCCGACCTGCAGAAGCAGGTCAAGGCGGCAGAGACCGACCTTGAACAGCAGGTCAAAGCTGTCCCCGAGGTAGGGACGCGGCTGCGCGGTGAGTATGAGCAGGCCCGGAAGCTGGGCCGTACGGCGGCGACGTGGAACGCCTGGGTCGGGGAGCGGATCACCCAGGTTGCGGTGGCCTGGGTGCTGGGCACCGTCTTCGTCCGCTTCAGTGAGGACAACCGGCTGATCGCTGAGCCGTACATCACCGCGCCGGATGTGGCTGGGCGCGAGACCGCGCAGGCGCGGTACGAGGAGTACCTGGAGAAGGACACCGACCCGACGTACCGAGGCTGGCTGGAGACGGCGTTCGCAGAGCTGGGCGCTGGGCAGGCCGGTCGACTGCTCTTCGACCGCGACCACAACCCGCTCTACCAGATCCCGCTTTCGCACGACGGGGCCGGCGCGCTGCTCGCGTTCTGGCGGGAGCAGCGTGCTGGCGAGGGAGAGCTCAGCGGCGACGGCGATGGCGGTGTCGGCGGCCCTGTTCTCGTACACGACTTCAGCGACCCGCTGAGCGAGGATGGCACCGAGGGCTGGGACACCCGGTTCCTCGGCGATCTGTACCAGGATCTGAGCGAGGCGGCCCGCAAGACGTACGCGCTGCTGCAAACCCCGGAGTTCGTGGAGGAGTTCATCCTCGACCGGACTATGACCCCGGCAGTGCGGGAGTTCGGCTTCGAAGAACTGAAGATGATCGATCCGACATGTGGGTCGGGGCACTTTGTACTCGGCGCGTTCCGGCGGCTGGTGCGGATGTGGGCATCGCAGCGACCCGAAGTCGGCCCGTACGAACGGGTGCGGGCGGCTTTGGAGTCTGTGCATGGAGTGGACCTCAACCCGTTCGCGGTTGCGGTGGCCCGCTTCCGACTGCTGGTCGCGGCGATGGCTTCGAGCGGCATGCGGACTTTCGCAGAGGCGCGGCAGTACGAGTGGCCGGTCCAGCTCGCAGTGGGTGACTCGCTGCTGCCGACGGAGCACCGACAGGAGGGACTCTTCGGCGACGAGCAGCTGAGCCTTGGTGACAGTGTGGAATCGGGCGATGCCGAAGACCCGTACTACGCCCTGAGCACGGAGGACGTGTTCGAGTACCCGCAGATCCTGAACCGGGGCCGTTACCACGTGGTCGTGGGGAATCCTCCGTACATCACGGTCAAGGACAAAACGCTCAACGAGCTGTATCGCAAGCTGTACAGCGCGTGCGCGGGTACGTACGCGCTGTCGGTCCCATTCGCGCAGCGCTTCTTCGAGCTCGCGGTTCGGGGCGACGGAAAGTCCGGGCTCGGCTACGGCATGGTCGGCCAGATCACGGCGAACTCCTTCATGAAGAGGGAGTTCGGTGCGAAGCTGATCGAGAGCTTCTTCCGGGATCAGGTCGAACTGACGGAGGTCATCGATACGTCGGGGGCGTACATCCCGGGGCATGGAACTCCGACGGTTATCCTTGTCGGCCGCCCGCTGGATTACACGGGCGCTCGCCGGGCCACCATCCGCACCGTCCGCAGCGTTCAGGGGGAGCCAGCGGCGCCGGAGAAGGCGGAGGATGGACTCGTCTGGCGGGCTATCACTCAACAGACCGACTCCCCGGGCTCCGAGAGTAACTGGATCAGCGTTCGCGACACGCGACGGGACGACCTGTCAAAGCACCCATGGAGTCTGACAGGAGGTGCCGCACCAGACATCCTGAATATCATCGAAAGTGCGGGAACGCGGCTGCGAACTGCGTCTAAAGAGCTCGGCTTGTCTATCGTTACTGGCGAGGACAACGCTTTCGGCTCGGTGAACACTGCTGCCGCCCGCCAGCGAGGTGCCAGGCCCACCGCTGTCGCTAATGGCGATGAGGTTCGGGATTGGGGTCTCGCCGGCGCGACCTGGCTCACCAGCCCGTACGACCAGGATATGAAGCTCCTTGAAGGCGCGGAGATCGAGGACTTGCTGCGCTTCATGTGGCCACTGCGTCACGTATTGGAACTTCGAAAGCGCTTCAGTATCACGATGCTAGACAGGGGAATCCCTTGGATTTCATGGCGTGAGGTTTACGGCTCCCGTGTCAAGGCGCGACAGTTGATCGTCTACGCAAAAGTGACGACGCACAATCACTTCTACCTGCAGACCGGCCGGGTTCCCGTGAAGGACTCGGCGCAGGTAATCAAGCTCCGTGAGGACGCCACAGCGGAAGAGCACCTGGCGCTGCTTGGGTTGCTCAACAGCTCCACGGCGGGATTCTGGCTCAAGATGGTTAGCCATGACAAGGGCATTCGTGGAGAGGGGGGCGGATTTACCAGCGATGATTGGGAGCGCTTCTATGAGTTCACCGGGACCAAGCTCCAGGAATTCCCCCTACCCTCCCGATACCCCACTGCCCTCGCCACCGAGCTTGACGCCCTCGCCCAGCAGCTCTCCGCGACGACCCCCGGCGCCCTCGCTACCGAGGGCGTCCCAACCGCTACGGCCCTCCGCGAAGCTCAAACCCACTACAACTCCACTCGCGCCCGCATGATCGCTCTCCAGGAGGAGCTGGACTGGCAGGTGTACTCCCTGTACGACTTGCACTCCGAAGATTTGCGCCTGCCCGAGCCCTCAGCTGTGCCCAAACTCGCCCTCGGCGAGCGGGCTTTCGAGATCGTCCTAGCGCGACAGGTTGCGGCTGGCGAGGCCAGTGGCGAATGGTTCAAGCGGCACGGCTCGACGCCAATCACGGAGATCCCCACGCACTGGCCCGCCGACTACCAGGCACTTGTCCAGAGGCGGATCGACGTCATCCATTCGAACCGCGCTATCGGCATGGTGGAGCGGCCGGAGTACAAGCGGCGCTGGGCCACCGAGGGCTGGGACGCGATGCGGCAGAAGGCGCTGAAGTCCTGGCTGCTCGACCGAGTTGAGGACCGCGCGCACTGGTTCGACGCCAGCGGCAACCCGACTGTCATCACCCTCGCTCGTCTCGCCGAAAACCTGTCCGCAAACGAGGACTTTGTGTCCGTCGCCGAGCTGTACGCGCCCCGGCAGGACCTGGCGAAGACCGTACGGGAGCTGCTGTCCGAGGAGCACGTGCCGTTCGTCTCCGCGCTGCGGTACAAGCCGACGGGGCTCAAGAAGCGCGCCGACTGGGAGTATGTGTGGAGGAAGCAGCGCGAGGAGGACGCCGCTCCTGACGAGCCGACCAAGCGGCAGATCCGCAAGGGGACGCCCGTGCCGCCGAAGTACACCTCGGCGGACTTCCTGAAGCCGAGCTACTGGCGAGCGCGTGGCAAGCTCGACGTGCCCAAGGAGCGCTTCGTGTCGTATGGCGCGGTCAACGCGCAGTCGCCGGAGCTGTACGGCTGGGCTGGCTGGGACCACTTGGAGCAGGGACTGGCTCTTGCCTCGCACATCCAGCAGGCGGGGCTCGGCGACGACGAGATCGTGCCGTACCTGGCCGGGCTGCTTGAGCTGCAGCCGTGGCTGGAGCAGTGGCATGGCGAGTACGACCCGGAGTTCGGGGCGTCGCCGGCCGGCGAGATCCTGGCATTCCGGCAGCAGAAGCAGGGCGAGCTCGGGCTGACTGACGACGCGCTACGGGCCTGGCGCCCGGTTGCGGCCACCCGCGGTGGCGCGAAGAAGGCAGCCGCGCCCAAGAGGCGAACGAGCACGAGGGCCGCCGTGCAGATGTCCGTCACGGACAACGTCACCGATGCCGTCGCCGGCGCAGAGTCCGACTGATCAGGGCGAGGAGCTTAAACACCATGGCGTTCATGAGTAGGAACAACTCTCGCCCTGAGGACCGGCCGCTTCTGCGGGAGCTGATCGACATCCCGGAGTCGGTGTCCACCTCCGACTTCGTGCTGAAGCTGAACGAGGCGGTCACCCCCGAGGGGGCTGAGGCGGCCCTGAAGGACTACGTCGTCACCGACCGGCTGCTGGGCAACTTCGACGAGGCCCTGGACCTGATCAAGTCGGCGCTCGACAGTCACTCGTCGAAGGCGGCATATCTGCACGGTTCGTTCGGTTCCGGTAAGTCGCACTTCATGGCGGTGCTTTACGCGCTGCTCTCGCGCAACCAGGCCGCTCGGAACCGTAGCGAGCTCGATCAGGTTCGGGCCCGGCACTCCTGGCTGGACGCGGACGATCGCAAGTTCCTGCTGGTGCCGTACCACATGCTCGGCGCCAAGTCTTTGGAGCAGCGGGTGCTCGGCAAGTACGTGGAGCACGTACGCAAGCTGCACGAGGATTGCCCGCTGCCGCAGGTCTACCGGACCGACGGGATCTTCGAGGACTTTGCCGAGCAGCGCCGCCGTAACGGCGACGACTGGGTGATCGCGCAGCTCGCCGATGCCGGTGGTCAGGAGGACGAATGGGGTGATTCTTTCTCCTGGACCAGCAGCCTTCTCGACGAGGCCATGGACGCGGTGGAGGAACACGAGAACACCAAGAGCCTCGATCTGGACAATCCCTCCACGCCGAGGGAACTGCGTGCCCGCCTCGTGCAGGACCTCACAAGAACGCTGTTCCCCGCCTTCGCGCGCAATGCTTCCGAGGACGTCAGCGGCTTCATCTCCCTCGACAGGGGGCTCAGCGTCATCGCGGCGCACGCCAAGGCGCTGGGCTACGACGGGCTCATCCTGTTCATGGACGAGCTGATCCTGTGGCTGGCCACTCTCATCCACGACCAGAAGGTGCTGGGCAGGGAATCCAGCAAGGTGACGAACTTCGTGGAGGGCGGTGACGAGCGGCGTGCCATTCCGGTGGTGTCGTTCATCGCCCGTCAGCGCGATCTGCGTGAGCTCGTCGGTGAGGAAATGTCGGGTGCCGCCGAGGCGGCAGTGCAGGACACCCTGAAGCTCAACGGCGGGCGTTACGACGAGATTGTCTTGGAGGACCGCAACCTTCCTCAGATCGCGCAGGCTCGTCTGCTCAAGCCCGTGCCGGGTGCCGAGGCGAAGGTGGACGCGGCGTTCGCCGAGGCCAAGAAGCTCGGTCCGGACGTGTGGGACACCCTGCTGGGTCACGACAAGTCCACCACCGGCGCGGACGAGGACGCTTTTAGGCGGACCTACCCGTTCCCGCCGGCGTTCATGGACACCCTGGTGCACATCTCTGCCGCGCTGCAGCGCTCCCGCACTGGCCTGAAGTTGATGAGCCAGCTGCTCGTCGACCATCGTGACGACTGGCGGCTCGGACAGCTCGTGCCGCTCGGCGATCTGTATCCGGCGATCGCGGGCGGCGGCGACAAGGCGTTCAGTGGGGAGACCAATGTCCACTTCGAGGCTGCCGACAAGCTGTACCGGGACAAGCTGCGCCCGTACTTGTTGAAGACCAACCAGGTCACCGAGGACCAGGTCGAGGCGTACCGACGCTCTCCCGAGAGCTTGGGCGACCCGCAGCTCGCGGCCCGTTGCCGCGACTTCACCGGCGACAGCCGGCTCCTGCAGACCCTCTTGCTGTCGGCGCTCGCGCCCAGTGTGCCCGCGCTCGCCGACCTCACGTTGGCGCGGCTGCACGCTCTCAACCACGGTTCCATCACCACCCGCATCGCGGGGACGGAGGTTGGCCGGCTGGAGCAGAAGGTGAAGGAGTGGGCGGCGACCTTCCCTGAGATCAAGGTCGCCGGTACCGGGCCGGGGTCGGTGGTCCGTCTGGAGCTCACCGGCGTCGACTTGGACGCCGTCCTCGCCAACGCACAGGTTCACAACAACCTGGGCAACCGGCGTGCCAAGATGCGCAGCCTGCTCAAGGACGCGCTCGGGGTTGGTGACGGGCCCGGCGGCTTTGACGCATACGACGTGCTGGACCTTGTGTGGAAGGGCACGGAACGACAGATCGAGGTGGTCTTTGGCCACGTCGCCGACGTCGACTCGCTGTCCGAGGCGACTTTGCGGCCCAGCCAGGACGACGCTTGGCGGCTCGTCGTCGATTTCCCTTATGACGAGGGCGAGTTCGGTCCGATGGACGACCTGCAGCGGCTGCGTGCCCTGCGGGAGAAGCCGGGCGGCGACTCGCGCACCCTGGCCTGGCTGCCCACGCACCTGACCGACGCCTCCCGCAGTGACTTCGAGCGTCTCGTCGTCATCGACAAGGCCCTCGCCGACGAGGCACGATTCGACTCCGAATTCGCACGCAGCCTCAACGCTGACGACAAGGCGCGCGCCAAGAGCATGCTGCAGTCACAGCGCAACATCCTCACCGAGCGCGTCACCCAGGCGCTGCGGCAGGCGTACGGGCTCGCACAAAAGCAGGAAGGGGTCGTCGACCTCGGCTTCGACACCCACTTGGTCGCCCAGCAGGATGTACCTGAGCTTCGGCTTCCGCTCGGTGCAGCGCTGGACGCTGCTGCCCGCGACCTGGCTGGCAGGCTGCTTGCCCACCAGTACCCTGCCCACCCCGACCTGGACCCCGATGGGGCCGGCAAGTCTGTGAAGCCTGCCGAGATCAGGACCGTCTTCGAGTACGTGCGCAAGGCTGCCGAGGACCGCGATGGACAGGTCGAGGTCGATGGCAAGGACCGCAAGATCATGGCGCGGATCGCAGGCGGCCTCGGGCTCGGCACCATGCGGGAGGCGTACTACCGGCAGTCCACCACCTGGCCTGACCACTTCACCAGCCAGGCCCGCCGGGACGGTACGGCCGAGCCGACTCTGGTGAAGCTCTCCGACTGGAGCGACCTTCCCGAGCCGCGCGGACTGTCCGAGCCGCTTCGCCGGCTGCTCGCCGCCGCCTACGCGGAGACGACCGACCGGGTGTGGGTTCGCGGGGGTGTCCCCGTCGAACCGGCGCCCGCACCACATGAGTTGAAGCGGGACTACGCCCTGCGTGAGCAGGCTCTGCCCAGCGAGGAGGACTGGACCGAGGCGCGCAAGAGGTACGAGACCGTGCTCGGGGACCGGGCGCCGCAACTGCGTCGCGGGCGGATCGTCAACCAGTTCGCCGGACAGATCAAGCAGGCCGCCACCGCGCTTGCCCAGGACGCAGGACGGCTCGTCGGGGAGCTGGAGAAGCACCGTTCCTTCCTGCGCCTCGATGACGCCTCGCCTCGCCTCGTCCTCGCCCGGCGGGCGCAGGAGCTGGTGAAGTCGGTGACGGAGGGCGGCATAGACGCCAAGAGCGTCGTTGACCGGCTCGCACGCTTCGACCTTGGCGACTTCACCGCACACCGCTACGCCATGTCCCTCAAGGGCGCGGGGAAGGTTGCTGCCGCGCTGCAGAACACCAGCTGGGACCAGCTGGGCCTGGCCGACACCCTCGGTGTGGACGGCGCGGCTGTCCTGGAGCGGGTGCGAGATGCCGCCGTCGGCGATCCGGGGGATTACCCCGACCTGCCGGGCGTGTTGCAGGCCAGTGGCCGGGAGGTGTTGTCCCTGCTGAGGTCCCGACAGACCACGGCCGAGCAGCCTCAAACCCCCGTTATCCCGTCGCCGAGTTCGGACGACGTGGACCTGATCGGCGGCTCCTCCCACCCACAGGTGCTGCCGGAGCCGGTGGCGCAGCCGGGGTCCCGCACGCCGTCTCGGTCCGTTGTCCGCTCCGGCGGTGGGCGGACCACCGCCGCCAGGGCTGCCGCCGAGTTGCAGGCGGAGATCGCGGCGCTCGCGGCCGAGAACCCCAACGCCACCGTCGAGGTCGTCTGGAAGGTTATCGACTGATGTCCGAGACCGTCACCACAGCGCCCGCGTCCGCTGGTCTTGCCCGGCTGCCGACGGGTACCGTGCGCCAGTACCTGGCCGCGCGCAGCCGGCTCGGTGACGGCACGGTCCGCGTCCTGCTGCTGCGGGCCGATCCGGTCTGGGACGGGCCCGCCGTGCTACAGACTGCGGGCGTGCTGCGGGCGCGCGTGGCCGTCGGTCCCTCGGTATTGGCCGTACATGAGCAGATCCTGGGCCACCTCGACGCGGCAACTGCCCCCGACCCCAAGGTCCTGGTCGTCCTCACCGACCGCGAGGACACCGACCTCGACCCCGGGCTGCTTGCCCGCGTCTACGGCGGCAGGATCCGGTCCGTCGACAACTGGGAAGTCGTGCAAGAGGCGTTCGACGCACGCGGCCTCGACGGGCGACTGCGCAGCGAGACCTGGGCGGCCGAAGCGCTCCTGGACGCGGCGGCCACCCGCGGCTGGCCCTCGTTGGGCAAGGGAGTGCTCTCCCGAGACGAGGCACTCACCCGACTGGCCAGGCGCCGTCTCAGGCTCGGCCGCCACGACACGGATGCGCTGGGCGGGCCGGCCGCACACGACGACGGAGACCGCATCGACCCCGTCGCCCTGTTCCGATGGGCCCTTACCCCTGGCGGCCCCGACCTCCTGCGCGAACTGCGCGGACCGGAACGGGCAGGCTTGGCCCGCTTCCTCGCCGAACCCGAACAAGGCGGCTCGACCGGAAAGATCATCACCGCCTTGGTGAACGCCGAACACGGGGCCGACGCAGCCGCCTACGCGGTCGTCTGCGCCGCCTTGTGGGGGCACGCGGAGGCCGACCACGACTTGTACCGGGCGCGAGGGCGCGCTGAGCGGTGGCTCGGTGAACAGCCTCCCGCCCAGGGTGACGACCTCGACAGACTTCTGGCCTCCTTCGGATCCAGTGGCGAGGTGTTCGTCCGCGGGCTTGTCGACCGAGGCGAGCACCGGCTCGCCGACCCGGTCCTGACTCGGGCCGCACAGCTCGTGGCACAGTTCGGGGCACAGGCTGCCGCGACTGCCAGCCCGCTGCTCGCGGCCGGACTCGATGCCCGCTTCACTGCGGCTGGTCGTGCCCTCGCGGACGGCGGCACCGACACGATCACCGCTGCCGTCACCGCGCTGGCGGACCATGCTCTGGCCGCCGACGGCGCTACCCGGGCCCGTATCGAGCGGGTGAGGATGGCGGCGCGGTTGCGGCAGTGGCTTGCCGGCTCGCCTGAGGCCGATATCGCCTCGGTAGCTGACGGCACCGCCCGTCAGATCTGTGAACTCGGCTGGGTGGACCGGGCCTTGGAACACCTCGAAGCGGGCGGCGACCCGGACGGCGTACTCGCCGGCGCGTACAGCCGGATTGGTGTGCAGGTGCGGGACAAGCGCCGCGAGCTGGACCGTGCATTCTCCGAGCGGCTTGCGGTGTGGACCGCGGATGGAACTGCTCCCGGCGCCATGCTCACCGTGGAGAGCTTGCTGGGCCGGGTTGTCGCGCCCGTCGTGGCCAGCCCCGGTCGACGGGTTCTGCTCCTGCTCGTGGATGGGATGAGCGCGGCGATAGCGGCGGAGCTTGGTGAAGAACTTCGCGGGCAGTGGGCGGAGTTCGACCCGCTGCCTGCTGCGACCGGAGCGCCTGTTCGGCGTGCCATGGCTGCCGCGCTGCCCACCCTCACGGCCGTATCCCGGACCTCGTTGTTCGCGGGCACCCTGATGAAGGGCGACCAGAGCGACGAGAAGCGGCTCTTCCCCCAGCACTCCTGCTGGAGCGGGGCTCCGGCGGTCGTCTTCCACAAGGATGACCTGCGCGGCCCTGACACCGGCTCGCCCTTCTCCACCGCTCTCACCGAAGCCCTCGCCGACGAGCGCACCCATGTCGCGGTCGTGCTGAACACGGTCGACGACCGCCTCGGCAAGGAGCAGAAGCTCGGCGACGGCGCGTGGCAGGCCAAGGAAATTGGCGGGCTGGAGCCGTTGCTGCGGGCTGCCCGCGCGTTCGGCATGACCGTGCTACTCACCTCCGACCACGGACACGTAGTCGAGCGGCGGGGCACCAAGCTCGATGCGGCCGGCGGCACGATCGGTTCGGCCCGCCACCGCACTCCTGGTGGCCCCGTCGCCCCGGCTGAGATCGGGCTGTCAGGACCTCGGGTGGTCTGGCCGGAGCCCGGATCGCAGATCGTCGCGCTGCGGGACCACGACACCCGGTACACCGCGCTAAAGGCGGGCTACCACGGTGGGGCGACTCTCGCAGAGTTCACCATCCCCCTCCTCGCCCTCCTTCCCTTCGGCGCTGAGCCGCCGATCGGGTGGCGGGAGCTGGGCGACCCGACACCCTCCTGGTGGACGGAGGACGCCGAGGACGGTGTCGTCGTCGAGGCAGGCACCAAGAACGAAGCGGGCACAGGTGGCGTGTCCGATGCCGCCGTGGCGAGCCCGCGCCGCAAGCAGAACAGGAAGGCTGCCCCGCCCGCCCCCGAGGGCGTCATCAGCCTGTTCGGCGAAGAGGAGGTGGCTCCCCCCGTACCGCAGGAACCCGCCGAGCTGGCGGCCGAGCCCGAGCCCGCACCCACCTCCAACCAGTCCGAAGACCCTGCTGTTGCCCTGGTCGAGCGGCTCATGGCGACCGAGCTGTACCAGGCACAGCTGGACCTGCTCGCCCGTAAGCCACGCGACAAGACCGTCCTCCCGAAGGCACTGGTCGCGCTTGTCGAGGCCGGCACCCTGCCGATGACCGCTCTTGCCGAGCGAGCGGGCCAGCCCGCCACGCGTGCACCCGGCTTCGCAGCGACCCTCGCCCAGCTCCTCAATTACGACGGGGCCCAGATCCTGGAGATCCTCCCTGACAACCGCACCCTTCGCCTCCACCGCGCCCAGCTGATCGAGCAGTTCGGGCTGTGAACCGGCGCAGCGCGCCTGCATCGGGCGGGCCGGTCTCCCGGCCCGCCCGGTCCGCGTGCTGGATGCCAGGCTTTGGCGTCGGAATCCGGCCAGGTGGGCGGCCGGATGGGAGACTGTTCGGGTGAACGCGTTTGGATCTTCAGCATCAGGGGCCGCCACCCCGATCGGCGTCGTGCGACGGCGCGCCGTGGTGGATGCGCTGCGGCGCGGCGCTGTCCCCGAAAGCGGCCTCGACCTGCTCGCGACCGGCCTGGGCCGCTTCGAAGGGGCAATCGACGAGGAACTGGACGCCGTCGCCGGCGGCGGCTCGGTGTTCAAGGCCGTGCGTGGCGAGTACGGATCCGGCAAGACCTTCTTCACCCGCTGGCTCGGCGAACGCGCCAAACGACGTACCTTCGCTGTGGCCGAAGTACAGGTGTCGGAGACCGAGACCCCCCTACACAAGCTGGAGACCGTCTACCGTCGGCTCACCGAACGCCTGACCACCGTGAGCTTCCCGCCGAGCGCACTGCGGCCGGTCGTCGACGCGTGGTTCTACGCGCTGGAGGAGGACGCACTCGCCGACGGCGCGAGCGAGACCGAGCTGCCGCAGGCCGTGGACCGGCTTCTCACTGCCCGGCTTGCCGAGGTCTCCCGGCATGCCCCCGCCTTCGCCACCGCCCTACGTGGATACAAGCAGTCCCTGGACGCCGGAGACGAGGCCACCGCCGCCGCGGTCATGGCCTGGCTCGGTGGCCAGCCGCACGTCGCCGCAGCCGCCCGGCGCAGCGCAGGCGTCCGCGGCGACCTGGACCACTTCGGTGCCTTCGGCTTCTTGCAGGGCCTGCTCACCGTGCTCCGGGACGCCGGGCACGCCGGACTCGTTCTCGTGCTGGACGAGGTGGAAACCCTCCAGCGGGTTCGTTCCGACGCACGCGACAAGGCACTCAACGCACTGCGGCAGCTCATCGACGAGGTTCACTCCGGCCGCTTCCCTGGCCTCTACCTCGTCATCACGGGAACGCCCGCCTTCTACGACGGACAACAGGGCGTACAGCGACTCGCGCCACTCGCCCAGCGCCTCGCCACCGACTTCACCACCGACCCCCGCTTCGACAACCCACGGGCCGTCCAGATTCGGCTGCCCGGATTTACCGAGCAGTCACTGACCGGCCTGGGCGCCACCATCCGCGACCTGTACGCGGACGGCTCCCAGTCCCCGGACCGGATCAAGCAGCTCGCCGACGACGCGTACCTCACCGACCTGGCACGGGCCGTGGGAGGTGCTCTTGGCGGAAGGGTCGGAGTAGCACCCCGGCTGTACCTGAAGAAACTGGTCGGGGACGTGTTGGACCGGATCGACCAGTTCCCCGACTTCGACCCGCGCACGCACTACAAGCTCACGGTCTCCAGCGGCGACCTCACCGCCACCGAACGGAATTTCGCCGCGCCCACGCCAGCCGCCTCCGCGGACGATCTCGACCTCGAGCTCTGAAGAGCCATTCCTCGAAGCCCCGACCTCTGACGACCAGCGCAGGAGCCATAGACGTGCAGGATCAGCCGCGCGCCACCGACCCGGTGGAACGCCTCGACCCGGTAGTCCTGCACCACATCGTCAACACACTCGGGTGGCCGGATCTGCGCCCCCTGCAGAAGGAGGCCGTACACCCGCTGATGGACGGCGAGGACGCGATCCTGCTCGCGCCGACCGCCGGAGGGAAGACGGAGGCAGCCACCTTCCCGATGCTGTCCGCAATGCGGGAGAAGCACTGGACCGGCACCTCCGTCCTCTACCTTGCACCGCTCAAGGCACTCCTGAACAACCTGGTGCATCGGGTCGACAGCTACGCCCAGTGGCTGGGCCGCCGAGCCGCGCTCTGGCATGGCGACACCCCGGAGTCCGTGCGCCGCCGCATCCGCACAGAGTCCCCCGACTTCCTGCTGACGACGCCCGAGTCCCTCGAAGCGATGCTCATCAGCGTCAAGACCGACCACACGCACATGTTGGGCCGCGTACGCGCCGTCGTCGTCGACGAGGTGCACGCCTTCGCGGGGGACGACCGCGGCTGGCACCTGCTCGCCGTACTCGAACGCCTGGAGCGACTGACCGGCCAACGGATCCAACGCATCGGCCTCTCCGCCACCGTCGGCAACCCCGACACCCTGCTCACCTGGCTCCAGGGCGCCAGCCCCGCCGACCGCCCCGGCCGAGTCGTCGCCCCCGGAGTGACCCTGCCCGCCAGCGGGACCGCATCGGCCGGCGCCGAAAATCTCCCGCGCCCCGCTGGAGAGGTGGAACTCGACTACGTCGGATCTCTCGCCAACGCTGCCAAAGTGATCTCCGCCCTGCACAAGGGCGAAAAACGGCTCGTCTTCTGTGACTCGCGCAAGCAGGTGGAAGAGCTCGGCGCGGCACTACGGGCGCGCGACGTCACCGTGTTCCTCTCCCATGCCTCCCTCGCCGCTGACGAACGTGCTCGCTCCGAGCAGGCATTCGCTGAAGCACGCGACTGTGTCATCGTCTCCACCTCAACCCTCGAACTCGGCATCGACGTGGGCGACCTCGACCGCGTCATCCAGATCGACTCACCCAGCACGGTGGCCTCTTTCCTGCAACGCATCGGCCGTACCGGACGCCGTGCTGGCACCTCCCGTAACTGCCTGTTCCTCGCCACCCGGCCCGACGCCCTCCTCCAAGCCGCTGGCCTCCTCACCCTGTGGACCCGAGGTTGGGTTGAACCCGTCACCCCGCCTCCCTCGCCTCGCCATCTCGTCGCGCAACAACTCCTCGCTGTCACCCTGCAGGAACACCGCCTCGGCGACCGCCTATGGCCCGAACAATGGAACGGTTTGGCTCCCTTCGACCGCTCCGCCGGCCCTCTCTTGTCCCACCTCGTCGAAGGCGGCTTCCTCGACAGCGACGGCGGCATGCTGTTCATTGGCACCGAAGCCGAGAAACACTTCGGCCGACGCCACTTCATGGAGCTGACCGCTTCCTTCACGGCACCGCCTGAGTTCACCGTGCTTGCCGGACGCAAGGAGATCGGGACCACCGACCCCACCGTCCTCACCGAGGAACGCACAGGCCCGCGACGCCTGCTCCTGGCCGGCCGCAGCTGGCAGGTCACCTTTATTGACTGGGCTCGACGTCGCGCCTTCGTCGAACCCGTCGAAAACGGGGGCATCGCCAAATGGCAGGGAAGCGAAGCCCGCGGTCTCTCCTACGCCCTCACCCGCGCCATGCGCGACGTCCTCCTCGGCACCGACCCCGACGTGCGCCTCACGCGCCGCGCCACCGCTACCCTCGCCGAACTCCGCATGGACCGCGCACCCCACGAAGTGCACCCTGCAGGCACCCTCCTCGTCCGCGACGCAGACGCCACCCGCTGGTGGACTTGGGCCGGCTACCGCGCCAACGCCACTCTCACAGCTTCCCTCGGAAACCTTGCTGACCCCGTTCAGCGCCCAACAGACACCCACGTCCGCCTGCGCCAGGACCTCAGTTCGAAGGACTGGAAGGTCGCCCGCTCCGAATTGGCCGAGTCCCTCACCCTGCCCACCGTTGATCCGCGTGCCGTCCGCGGCCTCAAGTTCTCCGCTGCACTCCCACCCCGACTCGCCTCCGCCACGCTCGCTGAACGTCTAGCCGACTTCGACGGCGCGCTTGGCACCGCCCGTGAGCCTGTACGAGTGGAATGGGGCAGCTGAACACCCCGGCGTTTGCGCCGCTGCGGTTAGCAACTGACCGAAGGAGCAGTCCGCACGCCACCCCCTCCGCGATCGAGCAGTCTGCGACAGCTCTGCGTGGGGTGTCTTGCTCTCGCTGCCAGGGCCGTTGAGGCTGGCGAAGGTCAAGGTCTCCGCCATCCCTCACGCCCCCTCATGGATCGGGGAGTCGACGACGGAGACGATGGCCTCCGTGTTCGTGGCGATGAACTCGGCCAGCTCGGGCGGCATCAGGTTCAGCTCGCGCACGGCCTCGGCGGTGAACGGTACCCGGACCACCTGGGTCTGCTGCAAAGTTGGGTGACAGGTTCGGTCACGCGGCCAGGGTGGCCGGTGTGGTCATGACGGTTTCGTATTCGACGGGGGTCAGTCGGCCGAGTGAGGTCTGTCTGCGGCGCCGGTGATAGGTCCGTTCGATCCAGGTCACGATCGCGATCCGCAGTTCCTCACGGGTGGCCCAGGTGCGACGGTTGAGAACGTTCTTCTGCAGCAGGCTGAAGAACGACTCCATGGCGGCGTTGTCGCTGGCCGCTCCGACTCTCCCTATCGAGCCGGACATCTGATGCCGTCCGAGCGTCCGGACGAACTTTCGGGACCGGAATTGCGACCCGCGATCGCTGTGCAGAACGCAGTCGGCGACGCTTCCTCGCCGGGCAACAGCGCTGTTCAGGGCAGCGACGGCCAGACCGGACTTCATCTGGGCGCCGATGGAGTAGCCCACGATCCTGTTGCTGAAGACATCCTTGATCGCGCAGAGATACAACTTTCCCTCTCCCGTGCGATGTTCGGTGATGTCGGTGAGCCACAGCCGGTTCGGGCCGGATGCGGAGAAGTCGCGGCGGACCAGGTCGTCGTGGACCGGTGGGCCGGCCTTCTTGGTCCTGCCGCGCTTCTTGCCGAACACGCTCCACCAGCGGTTGTCCCGGCAGATCCGCCACGCGGTCCGGTCCGCCATCACCGCACCGGTGCTGCGGGCTTCGTCGGCCAGGAAGCGGTAACCGAACTCAGGGTCGTCACGATGGGCGGTGAACAACGCGTTCGCGCGATACGCCTCCTCGAACTCAGCGCCGGTCACCGGCTCCTCGAGCCACCGGTAGTAGGGTTGTCTGGCGAGCTTCAACACCCGGCATGTCACCGCGACGGGCACCCCGTCCCCAGCGAGCTCCCTCACGAGCGGGTAGATCCTTTTCCCGGCAGGTTCGCCTGCGACAGGTAGGCCGCGGCCCGGCGCAGGACCTCGTTCTCCTGCTCCAGCAGCTTGATCCGCCGACGCGCTTCGCGCAGTTCCGCACTCTCCTGACTACTCACCCCGGGCCTGGCGCCCTCGTCGATGTCCGCGCGGCGCATCCACTTCCACAGCGTCATCGCGTGAACACCGAAGTCGGCGGCCACCTGCTCCACGGTCACGCCCGGTCCACGGTTCCTCGCGACCCGCACGACATCCTGGCGGAACTCTTCCGGATAGGGCTTCGGCACAGCGACATCCTTCCCACCTGCCCTACAGGGCAAGCCAGATCAGATGTCACCCGTTCGTGCGGCAGACCCCTCCCCCTCTGGGGCAGTCGATCGGTGGCTCCGCCTCAGCGATGGCGGAGTCGATCTCGGGGATGTGTGTGTCGAGCAGCTCACGGACGGTTACGCATGGCGGTATCCCACCGCCAGGACGGCCGGCACGTCGTAGAGCTCGTCCTCGCCGCACAGCTGTTTAGCAAGCCTGTGTCCGCTCGACGGCGGGCAGCTTCGATTCGCCGACGAGGGTGATGGACGCGACCCACGGCCGCTCGCCGGCAGTCCCGCCGAGCGGCACCACTCGTGACTCGTCAGTCACCATCCGCAGGCATCAGGAAACCGTCCGCTTCACGGACCGCCCCCTTCGCGACGAGCTCGTCCACATCGCGCGTGAGCGCATCCCTGATATCAGGACCCAGCCGTGTCCACCCGAAGAAGCGTGCGACCTCGCGGAGCAGCTCCTCTCGGTGGACGCCCGGACTTTCCTCGACCACATGTCCCACGACGAGCCGCCGCTCGACCGACGGGACCTGCCCCACCTTGCGCGCCACGGTTGCTGTCGGAGTGCGAGCGAAGGCCAACTCCCGGCCGGGAACGTCGTACGCCTCGCCGACTCGCACGATCTGGCCCGCGGAGGAGATCCTCCGCAGCGCTCGACGAACCGAGTCCCGGACCACCGCGCCCGCCCTTGAGATGCCCCAGGCCGAACGGACCCGGGTGAAGATCAGGTCCTCCGTCATCGGGCCCTCAGCCTTGATCACGGAGAGGGCGACGTCGGCGACAACTCCCACGGCGTCCGGGTCTTGCAGCTCCGCATTCCGCATGCCGCGACGCTTGGCGGACGTGACCCGCAGGTTGACCAGTTGAACGTCGACGACCTCCTCATACACCCGGCTCCATGCGGGGGGCCCGTCGTCCACCGCCACGAACGTCACCGACGGCCCCATGTCCACCGCCGTGTCCGGCGTGGCAGATCCCTTTGCGGGAGCCTCCTCGCCGACCGGCTCCTCCGGTGTCACCTGAAACGGGTCCCGCGCGCACGCCTCCTCCACCGCGGCGCGCAGGCGGGCCATCGCGTCCCGGCGGTTGCGGTACCAATCCGTGCCCCAGATGCGGTGCAGATTCCAGCCGAGGTCGCGCAGTACGGCCTCCCGCAGCCGGTCGCGGTCACGGGCCGCGCGCGAGGAGTGGTACATGACGCCGTCGCATTCGATGCCGAGGGCGTAGCTGCCTGGGGCGGCGGGGTGCCTTACCGCCATGTCTACGCGGAAACCGGCGACGCCGACCTGGGGCTGTACGGAGTAGCCCCAGTCGCGCAGGACGCCCAGGACCTCTTCCTCGAACGGGCTCTCCGGCACGGCGTCCGGGTCGGCCGCAGCCGTCTCCAGGACGTGGGGGCCGTGCTCGGCGTACTGGAGGTAGCGCTTCAGGTGCTGGACGCTCTTATTGCTGCTGTCGGCCAGCTCGGAACCATGGAAGGAGGCGACGACCTCCATGCGTCGCCGGGCGCGTGTCACGGCGACGTTGAGACGGCGCCAGCCGCCGTCCCTGTTGATGGGGCCGAATGTCGAGAGCAGCTTGCCCCGATGGTCCGGACCGTAGCCGACGGACAGGATGATGACGTCGCGCTCGTCGCCCTGGACGGTTTCCAAGTTTTTGACGAAGAAGCCGTCGAGACGATCTTCGGTGAAGAAGCGATCGAGGTCGGGTCGGGCGGTTCGTGCCTTCTGGACGGCTTCCTCGATGGCCTCGGCCTGTGCCTTGGACAGGGCGACCACACCCAGGCTGAGCCCCGGCCTGGTGGCGAAGTGGTGGATCACCCGCTGTGCGACCGCCGCCGCCTCGCCCGGGTTGTTGCTTCGACCACCCCGGTCGTAGACACCGTCGGCCTTGAAGAACTCGACGCCGAGGTCCGGACTCTGCTCGTACGCGCCCGGGAAGGTCACCATGGTGTTGTCGTAGAAATCGTTGTTGCTGAAGGCGATGAGGTTCTCGTGGCGGCTCCGGTAGTGCCATCGCAGCGGCAGGCCACGCAGCACGCCACTGGCCTTGCAGGCGTCGAGCACGGACTCGAAGTTGTCCGCGCCCTCCTCGTCCCACTCGTCGTCGTCGCCGTCGCCGCCGGCGCTGAAGAACGAGGTCGGCGGGAGCTGCTTCTGGTCGCCCGCCACGATGAGCGCGCTGCCGCGGTAGACGGAGTTCACCGCGTCCTGCGGCAGCACCTGGGACGCCTCGTCGAAGATGACGACGTCGAAGCGGAAATCCGGCGGCAGGAACTGGCTCACCGTCAGAGGGCTCATCATGAAGCAGGGCTTGATGAGTCGCACGACATCCCGCGTCTCACCCAGCAGCTGCCGTACCGGCTTGTGACGGCGTTTCAATTGCGACTGTCGGCGCAACTCAGCCGCGGGGCCGATGTTGGTCCTCCGCGGGCGGCGGGCATTACACGCCGCGATGACCTCAGCGTGGGCAGCCTCCACAAGGGCGCGATCCGCGTCTCGGAATCGCTCGACGAGCTGATCGCGGTCCGCCGCGCGCATGGGCTTGAGCCGGGCGTCGAGCCCGAGGCGTCGCTCGATCCAGGCGGTAAGGACGGCGCGTTCGACGGAGGCGGGGAAGTCGGCCGCGGACACGCCGCGCTGCGCGAGCTGGGAGGGCAGCCCGTCCAGGCCGTACCGTCGCAACTGCTTGAGAGCCTCGGAGCACGTGGTCCATGCCTCGGGGCCGAAGGGGTCGTTCTCCAGCTGGGACAGACAGGTCGCGGCAGCGGGCAGCGACTCCCGGAGCTCGCGCTGCAGAAGGCGGCTGCGTTGCGCGTCGAAGTGGGCGACGAGGTTGTCCCGCTGGCGCTGCCAGTCGTCGTGGCGGTCGGCCACGGACGTGTCGGCGGGGGCATCCAGCATCAGCCGGGCTGCCGGGGCGGACAGCGGAGCTCCGTGGCCTCCATGTGCTGTCCTGCGTACCTGCTGGGCCCAGTCCAGGGCGTCGAGCACAGCTCCCTTGTCGGTCGCCGCCCCCTGGTAGAGGTCACCGAGCAGCTCCTCGTTGCGTGGGGCGTCCTCGGTGAACCGCGCAACGACCGCCCGCGCGTCGACCACCGCCGTCACTGCCTGGCGAGCCCGTGAGAGGGACAGCCCGCTGTCGGCGTCGGCGACGCGCCCCACAGAGCGGAGGAGGTCGGCCGCGTCCTCGAAGGGTTCGACGTGGGCGCGTAGCCAGCGCGCCGCGTCGTGCAACGGGCCGGCCAGCAGCTGCGCGCCTGCGGCTGCCAGGTGCGGCTGACCGGCGTACTCCTGCCAGGCGCGCAGGTCGGTACGGAGCTGTGGCTCCGTCCGTCGCACAACGGCGTGCGGAACGGGCCGTTCGTCCGCGAGGAAGCCGATAAGACGTGCCCGTCGGGCGGGGTCGGCGAGCGTGTCCGGCGCCAGCCGCTCAACGGTGTGCGCGGTTTCCAGGGCGTCCTGCAGTGCGGCAGTGTCGACGCCGCTGTCCGGTGCGTACTGACCGAGCAGCCTGCGCTGCTCCTCGTCGGCGCGGGTGCCCGGGGTGGATTCGTGGATGGTCCAGGCGCGGTGCAGGAGTTCGAGGATGTCGCTCGGCACCTGCTCTGCACCGAAAGAAAGTGCACGCAGTTCGGCGGGGTCGGTGTCCAGCCCCTGGTACCAGGAACCGCAAAGACGACGGTGAGTGTCCTCCTCGGACGCGAACCTGGCGGTCTCTCGCCGGCTCTCCTGTGCGGCGCCGACCGCCGCCCGGGCGCCTGCGAGCGTGTACGCGAAGTCAGGTCCGTCGTCGCGACGGCCGACGGAAGCGACCGTGTCGATGACGTCGACGGCCCGAGCGAGTGGATCCAGGTGGGCGCGCAGCCAGCGGGCGGCGTCGGACAGAGAGCACTTGGCGAGCTCGTCCGCGACGGCCGCCAGGCGGGGACGTGCCAAATCCTGCCGCCAGGTGTCCAGATCCTCGCTCAGGGCCCCGCAGTGCTCCAGCAGTTCCGGGGCAGGAGTACGACCGTCCGCGACCTGGGCGGCCATCAGACCGCGACGATGCGGGTCCAGGACCGTGTCCGGCGCGAGCCGGTGCACGGAACCGGCGTGCGCCAGTGCCGCCTCTAGAGCAGGCACGTCGGGCAGTTCCGTCCCCGCGTAGCGTCCGAGAAGAACGGCATGCCTACGGGTGAGAGCCCGCAGGTGGTCGTGGGCCGTATGCCAGGCCAGGGCGTGCGGCAGCCGGGCGTACAGCTCATTGCGCCACGAGCCCGCGATCGTCAACGCACCGAGTGCCTTGCGGTCTGCGCGTACCGCGCTGGACAGCAGGCCGCCAATTCCGCGTGAGCCTTCGGACAGGCGGCCTATCAAGTCCGGCAGCCCGGGGGTGACGGCGGTCTCGGGCCTGAAGACGTCCTGCGCAGCCTGCTCGGCCTCAGCGAGCCGGCGCGCGGCGTCGGTGATCTCCCCGCAGGCTTCCCGCACCTGAGACATCACCTCAGGGGCGAGCCACGTGTCCAGCATCCGGTGGGGGGCCGTGGCCAGCTTCACGAGGACGAGCAGCTCTTCGGCCTCCTGCATGCTCCTCGGCCGGTCACGCCCGAGAAGCCTGGCCGTAGCTGCGGCATGCCGCTCTGCGGATTCGAGGGTCGCCCCCAGGTTCGCGAACCAATCGGAGAGCCCCGCAGCCTGTGTACGTGTCAGAGGGCTCAGGTCCAGGCCGGCCGGCTCCAGTCCGGCAAGGTCCTGCTCGGACGCCGGTGGTTCCGTGTCGAGCGTGGCGGGAATCGAGGCCCAACCAGGGCCAGCCTCTACGATCGCGTGTGCCTGTGCGGACAGAACCGTGTCACGTCGGGCGAAGAACGTGCGCAGACCGTCGGCGACGACGTTGACTGCCGCTCTGTCCGCCTCGGATGCTCCCCCGGGCACTAGCCACTGCTCGAGGGGTCGGTGGTCGGCTCCCGCCAGTGCGACGACGTCGCAGAGATCTTCCGCTGCCGCAGCGCTGCCCGGGATGTTCAGCCCCAGCTGCTGCGCAACCTCGGCAAGGGTGCGGTGCGTACGCTCAAGACTGTCCGCGGTCGTCTCGAACTCGTGGGCCAGCTCGTTCGCGTGCTCCTCCGACAGTTCGGAGGGATCGATACCGGCCGGAGAGAGAGTGGCCAGGGCGCGCTCGGCTTCGCTCGGCGCGGGAGTGAGACGCGGTGAGAGTTCCTCCCAGCGGTCCCCTGCCACGGAGCGGGCCGTGGCCTGCGCTCTGACCACCTTCTTGAGAGCGGAGACGAAGTCGTCGACCGGGCTCTCCACCGTGTCGGCGAAGTCGGCACTGGTCAGCCATGTCTCGGGCACCGGGCGGCGTGACTCGATCAGCGCGAGGAGGTCGATGAGCCGACGGACGCCACCTTCCTCATCGATCGGCTCGCCGTCTTGCGAGAGATCCTGGTAGTGCGCCACCGCCGCGGCAAGCCCGTCCCGTGCGGCCATGGCCTGGTCGAGCGCCGGGCGGGGATGGGGACTTCCGGCCTTCAGGTCACGCCAGGGAAAAGACGGATCGGCGACCGCCTGCCAGGCACCGGCAATGGCCTTCGTCGCCTCGATGACGAGGTGCAGGTCCTGTCCGCTGATTGCTGCGGCGTCGAACACCTTCTGCTTGCGGGCACCGCCGTCCGCATCCGAAGCCAGGAAGGCCACATGCGCCTCGGACAGCTGCCCGACCCTGCCGATCACATCGTGCAGGCTCTGGCCGAGTGGCTGGCTGATCTCGTTCATCGCCTCGGCATAGGCGCTGAGGGCCTCGCGCGCCTCGCGGGCTCGGGCGACCGCCTCCTGAGAGAGCCGTGGGGCTCGCGGCTCCTCTTCCAGGGCCCTTCCCAGCTCCTGAGCGACGGCTCGGCGGCTGGTGTTGTGGCTGTGAAGAGGAAGGGCGTACGAGTCGAGACCAACGGATTTCAGCCGATCCAGCACCACGTCGAGCGCGGCAGCCTTCTCACTGACGAACAGCACGCTGCGTCCCGCGTGCATCAGACCGGCGATCATGTTGGTGATCGTCTGGCTCTTGCCCGTACCTGGCGGGCCGTCGAGCACGAAGGACCGCCCTGCGACAGCGGCCGCGACGGCCTGCCGCTGCGACGCATCGGCATCGAGGACGAGCGGGCTGTCCTCCGGCGGACTGAGCTCGTCGATCCGGTCGGCGTCGATCTCTTCGAAGTCGAAGCGGTCTGACGCCAGTCCTGCCTTGGGACCGAGCGCCACTGCCCGTACGAGATCGCTCTTCAGGATACGGGCCTCGTTGTCCAGCAGGTCCTGGTACATCGACTCCTTGTGGGAGGCGAAGAGCGCCAGAACCACGCGCCTCGAAACCTCCCAGCCCGATTTCCCCGCCACCGCGGTGTTGACCGCGTCGATCACGGCGTCGAGGTTCGTCGGATCCTGTTCCGTGACGGGCGACCAGTCGATGTGGAACTGCTCCAGCTTGACCTTGAGCGCAGGGTTGAGACGCGGTTCCTCGTCGTCGTTGGCCACCAGGCGGATACGTCCGTTGGCCAGTCGCTCGATACGCACGGGAAGAAGGAGGAGGGGCGCATCGCTGCTCGTCGACGCGCCGTCCTCACGCCAGCGGAGGATGCCGACACCCAGCTGGAGCGTCCACAGACCGTAGTCGTTGAAGAGTTGGGTGGACTTGCTGCGCAGGCTTGTCAGCGCACGGAGGAGCGCCGGGCCCGTCGTCTTCTGGGTGACGATCCCGTACGCGGCACCATGCCGTTCGGCGAAGCGTGTTTGCGCCTGGCCCCCCTCAGAGTCCTCGGTGGCGGGCTCCTCGTCGGGCAGCGGCGCGAAGTCCCAGCCGCGTTCCAGACCCTCGATGAGTTCCTCAGCCGACGGATGCGCGATCTCCAGGGTCGCCGCCTTGGTGTGCCTGAAGTTGAGGAGCCGATTGCGGCCACTCAGGTCGACGAGCGACGTCCGCCAGTTGGCCAAGATCGCTTTGAACCGCTCCAGCTCTTCACCGCCACCAAAAGCACTCGGGTTTGCCACACTCGTCCTAGCTGCTCGTGTTCTCTCACTGGGCCTCCGAGAAGCGATGTGCCCTAATGAAGCCGCACAAGCCCAGGGCGAAGCCGCTCCCGAGAGAGTGGTGCCCTCCGGCTGCTCCAGTCCCGCCGACCCCCTGATTGGAGAATCCTATGACTCGGGCCCTATGGCGTGAAGAGCGGTGCCCCCTGGCTCCGCCGTCAGCGACGCGGCTTCTCACGTGTTAACTCACCGCACGCGGAGCATCTCCCGGAACCAGGAGTCCAGCGCCGCTCACTTCGTGTGCCCGGTCGACGACTTGCCGGCGCGCCTGTGCTTGCAACCCGGGTGTCGGTGGCTGCACGTACGGTTTCCGCATGTCTGATGAGTGGTGGGTAGGCGTGCGTCGGCGGGTTGAGGCGGCGGGTGCGGCACCTGGGGGCAGCGAGGTGTTCGGGGCGTCAGGGCACAAGTGGGTCGTGGAGGAGCCGCTGACCCAGGACGAGCTTGCCGAACTTGAAGCTCAGATAGGCGTGGGGCTGCCGGAGGAGTACCGGGGCTTCCTGCTTTATGTGGGTGCGGGTGGCGCCGGCCCCGCGTACGGCCTGTTCCCGGTTCGGCGCGTACAAGGTCGCTGGCGTTGGGAAGGCGACGGCGCGGATCTGGCCGACCTGTCGAGGCTTGCCGAACCATTTCCCGACCAGGGCCCGAGCCCGAAGCTGCTCGCCGATCTCCTTGCTCAACGCCCAGAGGAAGAAGACTTCGATGACATCGAGGACTTCGACGACGCCATCGAGGCGTGGGACGAGCGATGGGAGGCTGTCATGTTTGCTTCGGAGCGCACCGTCGGTGCCATCGCGATCTCCCACCTGGGCTGTGCCCAGAGAGAGTGGCTGATCGTCAGTGGCCGACACCGCGGCACGATCTGGTCCGACAGTCGAGTGGACGATGTCGATCTCACCCCGCTCCTCGACGATGACGGTATGCCGGTGAAGTTCGCTCGCTGGTACACCGACTGGCTGGAGAAAGCCGAGAGTACGGCCCCGTAGGCCCGTCGCCTTGTGTGGAGCTATGAGGGGCCGTCCGGGGAAGTCGGCCACGGCAGCCTGTCCGCTCCGAGTAGAAGGGACGAACTGGGCCGTGACGCTCGTTTGACGCTCTGGGCGCCCACCAGTAGGGCGATGAGCAAAGAACGTGGCTCTGACCTGGGATTTTCCGAAGATCGCTCAGGCCGACATCTTTCCGATGACGCACCACGTGGAGTGCGTGGCGATCCTGGAGGCGGTGAAGAAGGACGCCTGATCTGCGGTCTCTTCGGGGGACTTGTGCGCGACCACGGTCCGCGGAGGTCCGTCGTGACGGCTCTGGTCTCGTCGATCCCCATGTCGACACCGGCCGCGTAGCCCGCTCGCCGTGGGGCTTTCCGTAAGGTCCCCCCGTGCCTCGCCGGTGGGTGGGGGGAGTGCAGGGCAGGCCGCGTGTTCGTGGGGACCGGCCGGGGCGCCTCTGGGGAGGTGCTGCCGGCCGGTTTTCGGGGGTGTGGGGGAGAGGGGCTATCGGGGGTCGATCGTGTAGGTGGATCCCGGGGTGGTGTTCCAGCTGATGACGCCGCCGGTCAGCTTCGAGGACACGCTGTTTCCGTTCAGGCGGACGCGGACGTTCCTGCCGGGCCAGGGGTTCTGCAGTCTGGCCGTCGCGCCGGCCTCGCTGGTGATCGTCACGCCGCCGACCGTCCCCCCGGTGCGAGCGGCGCTCACCTCGAACGCGCCCTTCTCCCGGAGGCGGACGAAGTTCGCGTTCACCCCGCTCGGGTACCCCGGGAAGAGGACCATGACTCCGCCGTCGCTCTGGAGGAGCATGTTGTTGATCGCCTCGATGGCGCCGGCCTTCTCGATGCCGTGGTGGTTGTCCGAGACGCGCAGGTTCTGGACCATCTGGGCCTGGATCCGGGACTTCAGGATGTCGACGAGCCGCTGCGCCGGGTAGCCGACCCGCGCCGCCTGGGTGAAGCTCTTGGGGAACGTGTTGTCGTTCGCCCAGCCGTTCATGGCGTCCAGGGTGTCGATCGCCTGCTGACGCATGGTCGGATCGCTCCGGATCCCGATCAGCTCTCCCGGGTGGACGAATTCCAGGTTCACCGTCTGCCTGCCGATGTTCATGTCGTCGCTCTCGCCGGTGCCGGTCGTCGTGCCGGGGTCGGCCAGCGTGAACACGGTCTTCCCGTTCAGCACCTTCGTCGGCTGGGCGGGGAGGCGGCCGAGGATGTACTTCCACGTCTCCTGGTCGGGGTCGTCGATGCCGAGCGTCGTGTTCGCCTCGATCAGCGTCTTCAGCACGAGCTTGAGAACGCCGAGGTCGGGACTGGAGTTCCGCGACCACCCGCCCTCGTTGTGGCCCGTGTAGAGGACGTACTGGCCCTTCGTGGCGTCCCAGCGGAGGTAGGTCTTGAAGAAGACGGCGAGCGGGCGGATGAACGGGACGACCTTGTCGCGCAGGAAGGTCCGGTCCTGGGTGTAGGCGTAGGAGGAGATGAACGCGGTCGCGCTGAACAGCCCGTTCATCGTCTGCTGGTAGTAGTACGGGTTCGAGGTGTCGCCGAAGGCGGTCATGCCGACGGGGAACAGGGCTCCGCCGTCGATCCCGCCCTCCAGGCCGTTCTCCCGGATCCAGGTCGGATTGAGGGCGACCAGGTCCTCCCTGCTGCGGCGCTTCGCCTCCGGGAGGTAGGCCATGAAGGTGTCCGTCATGGACCTGGCCAGCTGGGGACGGTTGCTGGAGTACGCGCCGTACAGGGGCGCGATCGCGTTGTAGTTCAGGTGGAGGTCGCCGGCGTAGGACGTGTCGTCACGGGTCGTCCAGATGCCGTACAGGCCCGAGGGCGTCGTGGTGCCCTCCCCGAACGTGGAGCCCAACTGGTACTGCGCGCCGTAGTAGTAGCGCTCCAGGAGCGGATCGTTCAGGTTGACGTACGACTTCAGCCAGTACTCCTTCCACCACTGCCGATGGGCGGTGAACAGCGAGTCGAGCTCGGTCCGGGTGGTCCGGTCGGCGAT
This sequence comes from Streptomyces sp. NPDC056503, assembly GCF_042794995.1. Taxonomy (NCBI): domain Bacteria; kingdom Bacillati; phylum Actinomycetota; class Actinomycetes; order Kitasatosporales; family Streptomycetaceae; genus Streptomyces; species Streptomyces sp. NPDC056503. Next base: position 79,661 of record NZ_JBHTST010000004.1, on the reverse strand, counting down.
CGCCGTGGCACCGGGACGCGGGTCGGCGGGGTTCTTCCCGCCGCCCTCGACCGCGGTGACGATGTCGACGGTCGCGCCCGGATCCACCTGGATCGTCATCGTCGCCCTGTTGCCCGTGGCCGTCGGGGCGGACAGCGGGACGGCCCCGATCACGCGGGTCGCCAGCGCCGCCTGGGTCACCCAGGCGCGTCCCGCGGGGGTCTTCCGCAGTGCCCAGACGGTGTCACCGGTGACGCCCGCGCTGTTCTGCATCGCCGGGTCCTGGCCCGCTGTGGTGCCGGACCAGGCCGAGACGTTCAGGGTGACGGGCTTCGAGCTGTTCGACGTGAGGGTCGTGACCACCCGGTTGCTCTTGGCGCCCACCCATGTGCTCATCCGGACCGGGGCCTCGTCGATCATCATCTCGGTGTCGATCTCACCGTTGAGGATGTCCTGCCGTTCGCGGAAGGCGACGGGGGTGTCGGGCGCGTCCGGGTCCGCGTAGAGCGAGAGCCGGGGGATGCGCGCGCGGGGGTTGTCGATGGTGTCGGGTGTGGATCCCTGAGTGGGTTTGGTGATGTTCAGCCGTACGTAGCGCGCCTGGGTGGGGGTGAACGAGCGATCGGTCCTGTCGGCGGTGTTCCCGGTGACGGTGTCGACATCGTTCCACGTGGTGCCGTCCGCACTGGTCTGTAGCGTCCAGTCGCGGGTGTTCATCGCCTCCTGGCCCGGGTCGGTGAACGTCGCCCCGCGGTGCTTGACGACGTAGCGCCCGATCTGCCGGGGAGAACCCAGGTCGACCTGGAGCCAGTGCTGGCTGCCGATCGCCGAGACCCACCCTTCGCCCGTCGGGTCCGTCCCACTGATCGCGTTCTGGGCGGCGAAGTCGTCGTGCACGCTGCTGGCGGTCGCGGTCCCGCCCGGCGCGAGGTTCCGGCCGGCGCCCGCGCTCTCGATGGTGACGCCGCCGAGCGCGATCGGGCCCGGGGATCCCAGCCGCTGGTAGTCGGCGGGTTGACCGTCTCCCGGGCTGATGAAGTCGCCCTTGGTCACGATGAAGGTCTTGACCCCCGGTGAACCGGACGACACGACACCGACGTCACCGTTGCCCAGCAGCGCCGTGTCCGGCTGCGTCGTGGTGACCGAGTTGCGGTAGTCCTCCGTGGTCCACGAGCTGTCGATGGCCTCCAGCTTCGAGCGGATCGTCGCCCACTCGGCTTCCGTCGCCGCGGCCGCGGTGCCGGCCTGGGTGGCGGGGAGCGCGAGGGACGTCAGGGTGATCGCGGCGACCGTGGCGACGGCGCGACGGCGCCGGCGTCGTGGGGACCCTCCTTCGGAGCGACCCCACCGCGCGGCGTAGCGCACAAGGGCATGACTCATGAACGAACCCTCCAACGGATGTGACCGGGCCTTGTCGCCGAGGTCGCGTGGTGTGTGTCCGACGGTGGCGAGCCTCGGGGCAGGTGGTCGACTGGCGTGTGGGATCAGCGGGCGAGCACCCGTTCCGGGGTGCCGGCACGGACCGTTGCCCGTGTCGGCGCGGTGGGCGTACGACCGCCTGACAGGTGTGCGCGCCTCACTCGCAGCCGGGATGGCTGGGTCGAGTCGGACTCCGTGTGCGGAGGTCGTCCGTGGCGGATGCGCGGGCACCGGTGAACGGCGTGGGGTGGTTACCAGCCGGGTAATTATGAAGACTGTGTTCATAATTACCCGGGGCGGACGTTAGGTGAGGCCCGCTCGGCGCGTCAAGAGGTCCGGGGCCTCCGGTGGTTCACCCGCGCCGGGCGGGCCGGGGTCGGCGGTCGCCGTCGGTCGCCGGTTCCGGCTCGGGCGGTGTCCTGACGCCGGTCGCGGGGGTCAGTCCCGGGCGGACACCTCGAACAGCCGCTGTTCGACGAGGTCGAGGGAGAGCCGGACGGCGCCGAGGGCCACCGATCGGTCGCCGAGCGCCGAGGCCACGATCTCCACGGGGAACAGGCAGTGGTCGGCGAGCCGGCCGCGGAGCGGGTCCAGCAGGAGCCGTCCGGCCTGGGAGACCCCGCCGCCGAGCACGACCAGTTCGGGGTCGAGGGTGAGGACCATCGCGGCGATCCCCTGCGCGAGGTCGTCGGCGTACCGCTCCAGGGCTGCCAGGGCGCGGGGATCGCCCTGTCGTACGGCGGTGAACAGGCCTTCCGCGTCGCCCCGCCCCTCGCCCGACCAGCCGAGCAGGCGGCCGGGGGCGGTGGGCCAGCTCGATGCCGCCAGGACGCCGATCTCCCCCGCCGCGCCGTGGCGGCCCGCGTGCACGCGTCCGTCGATCAGCACTCCCGCCGAGACGCGCCGGCCCGCGTGGATGTAGAGCACGTCGCGCGCCTCGGTCGCCGAGCCCCGCCAGCGCTCGCCGAGAGCGGCCAGGTTGGTGTCGTTGCCCACGGCGACGGGGGCGTCGAAGGGCTCCCTCAGGGCGGCCGCGAGGTCGACGCCCGTCCAGTCCGGGACCAGTTCGCTGAGCCGTACGACGCCCGAGGCGTCCACGATGCCGGTGGTGCCCACCCCCACCGCCTGCACGTCCGTCGCCCGCAGGCCGGCGCCGCGCAGGGTGCGGTGGCCCAGCGTGCGGGCGGCGGTGATCCGTTCGGCCGACGGCAGCTCGGGGGCCACGGCGGTCTGGCGGCTGCCGAGCACCTCGCCCTTGAGGTCGGTGACCACCGCGAGGATCTTGTTCGCGCCGATGTCGAACCCCAGGACGCAGCCCGCCTCCGCGCGGAAGCGGTAGCGCTTGGCGGGGCGGCCGACACCGCGGGCGCGGTCCGTCTCGGGTGCCACCTCCTCCACCCAGGACTGCTCGACGAGCCCGGTCAGGGCGTTCTCCACCGTGGCGCGGGCGACCCCGATCGACCGGACGAGCTGCGTGAGGGTGAGGCTCTCCGCCTCGTGGAGCACGCGGAGCACGGCGGCCGCGTTCAGGCGGCGCAGCAGGGAGGAGTCTCCCCCGGTAACAGTCACGTTTCCCTCTTCCCGGCTCTTGACTCGGCCGCTCGACGCGTCCCACCATCAGTCAACATTATTTCAGAAGGTAGCAAAATAAACAGCTCGTCTGCTGGCCTTCCGGATCGAGGAGCACCACGTGAACCGTCTGGCGCGCGCTTCCTTCCCCGTCCTCGTCGTCGCCCTGGCCGCCGGGGCGTGTTCGCCCGCCGGCACGGATACCGGCGGCAGCGGCGAATCCGGCAAGAAGGAGATCACCTTCCTCACCTTCGAGACCCCGAACCTGGACGCCGCGTACTGGGACGACGCCATCGCACGGGCGGAGAAGAAGGTCCCGGGCCTGAAGGTCAAGAAGCTGGTGGCCCCCAGCATCGATCGCACCGGATACGCCAAGCAGCTCCTGGCCTCGGGCCAGTTCCCCGACGTCTTGGTCTCCGTCTCGCCCGTCGGCTTCGGCGAGGCCGGCGAGATGGTCGCGTGGACGGACCGGGAACTGGAGCCGTTCACCTTCCCGCGGTCCAACCCCATCGGCGGCAAGATCTACCAACTGCCGTACAACACCCAGCCGATCCCTCTCGTCTACTACAGCAAGAAGCTCTTCGCGAAGGCCGGCATCACGGCGCCGCCGAAGACGTACCAAGAGCTGCTGGACGCCTCCGAGAAGCTCAAGGCACAGGACATCGACCCCTTCGTCGTCGGCGGCGGCGGCAAGGACGCCGTCGCCTCCTCGTACCTGTGGACCGCCCTGGTCGGCACCGACGTCTACCGGAAGACGCCGGACTGGATGGAGCGGCGCCGCGCCGGCAAGGTCTCCTTCGGCGACGCCGACTTCAAGGGCGCGACGGACAAGTTCGTCCGGCTGGCGCAGAAGGGCTACATCGACAAGGCCGGACTCTCGCGCGACTACGCCAACACCGAGAAGGCCTTCCTCGCCGGCAAGGGCGCGATGTACCCGATGGGCAGCTGGTTCGCCACCGCCGGCGACAGGAGCCCGATGAAGGACGACATCGGCGTCTTCGCCTTCCCGACCGACGACGGCACCCCGGCCCTCCCCTCCTACACCGGCGGCGGCATGTCGGTCTCGGCGAAGTCCGCGCACCTCAAGGAGGCGAAGGAGTTCGCGCTCGCCTTCCAGCAGGACAAGGCCACCCTCGACGCGGTGGTCAAGGGCGACGGCGCGATCATCGCGATGAAGGGCTACACCCCGCCGACCGGCATGGGCCCCGTCTACGGCGCCACCGTCCAGGTGTACGAGGACGCCGTGAAGAACGACGGCATCGTCAACTCCTTCCTCGTCGAGACCGGCGACGACGCGCTGCTCCCCGGCCTCGTGGAGAAGTCCTACGCCCTCGCCCAGGACATCATCGCCGGACGCAAGAACGCGGACCAGGCGACCAAGGCGCTGGACGAGGACTGGGCGAAGGCCGACACCAAGTGACCACCGGGCTCAGGACATCGAAGGAGAGCGGCGCGCTCCACGGCGCGCCGCCGGCCCCCGGGCCCCGGTCCGCGGTCCGCCGCGGACGACCGGGCGCCCTGCGCCACTTCCTCGGCTTCGGCGCACCGGGACTGCTCGTGTACGCCTGTTTCGTACTCGCCCCGATCGCGCTCAGCGTCGGCTACAGCCTCACCAACGCCGACCAGTTCGCCCCCACGACCGAGTTCGTGGGCCTGGACAACTACACCCGGCTGCTCACCGACGACGCCTTCCTCACCGCGCTCAAGGTGACGACCGTCCTCACCCTCATCGTGGTCGTCGTCCCCAACGTCCTCGGGCTCGCCGTCGCCCTGCTCCTCGACCGGAGCGGCCGGCTCTACCAGGCACTGCGCAGCGTCTTCTTCGTACCCGTCGTCCTCAGCTCGGTCGTCGTCTCCGTCGTCTGGCAGGCCGTGCTCACCGACGACGGCCTGGTCAACTCCCTGCTGCGGTCGCTCGGCGTCGACAGTCCGCCCGGCTGGCTCTCCGATCCCGACCTGGCGCTGTACTCCGTCGGCCTCATCATCAGCTGGCAGCTGCTCGGCTTCTGCGCCGTGGTCTACCTGGCCGGGCTCCAGGGCGTGCCGCAGGAGCTGCACGAGGCCGCCGCCATCGACGGCGCGGGACCCTGGCTGCGGTTCCGCAAGGTGACCTGGCCGATGCTGGCACCGGCCCTGACCATCAACACGGTGATGCTGCTGATCACCGGGTTCAAGGCCTACGACCACATCCAGGTCCTGACCAGCGGCGGCCCCGGCACCGGCACCACCGCCACCCTCGCCTTCTCCGTGGTCCACACCGGATTCACCGCCAACCGCACCGGAGAGGCCTCCGCCATGGCACTGGTCATGCTGGTGATCGTCGCCGTCGTCTCCAGCGTCGCGCTGCGCTTCCTGCAGCGCCGGGAGGTGAACCTCTGATGCGGAACACCCCGCGCGCCCCCTGGGTACGTCCCGTGGTGGCCCTCGCCGTCACCGCCGTCTTCTTCCTGCCGCTGTACCTCGTCCTCGCCAACGTCTTCAAGCGGGGCGAGGACATCGACGACTCGGCGGTCTCCCCGCCGTGGCCGCCGACCCTGGACAACATCTCCCAGGTGCTGAACCGTCCGGACCGGCTGTTCTGGAACGGCCTGGTCAACAGCGTCACCATCACCCTGCTGTCGATCGTGCTGCTCACCGTCTTCTCCGCGATGCTCGGCCACTACCTGTGCCGCAGCCGCCGCAGGGCCGCCCGGGTCACGCTGCTCGTGCTCCTCGCCGGACTGATGATCCCGCCCCAGGTGATCCTCGTCCCGGTCACCGACATGCTCCAGCTCACCGGGATGATGGCGACCCTGCAGGGCATGGTCGCCTTCAACGTCGGCTACTACGTGCCCTTCGGCGTCTTCGTCTTCTCCGGCTTCATCCGCTCCATCCCCCTGGAGCTGGAGGAATCGGCGGCCATGGACGGCGCGAGCCGTCACCGCGTCTTCTGGCAGGTCGTCTTCCCGCTGCTCCGCCCCGCCACGGCCAGTGTGCTGATCTTCCTCGGGGTGTGGATCTGGAACGACTTCCTCAACCCGCTCATCATCCTCGGCCCGGCCGGCGGCACCACGGTGACCGTCGGCGTCTACCGGGCCATCGGCGAACACCAGCAGGACTTCGGACAGCTCTTCGGCCTGATGTTCCTCGCCGCCCTGCCCGTCCTGATCTTCTACATCGTCCTCCAGAAACACTTCGTCAAGGGCCTCACCGGAGGGGCTGTCAAAGGATGACCATGACCAGCAGCACCACGCGTACGGCATTCGCCAACCTGCGTACCCACCCCGGTCGCCCGCTGGACCGTCCGCTCGCCCTGGCGCTCGCGGGCGCGGGCGCCCGCGGCACCGGCTACGCGGCCCTCGCCGCGGCCGGCGCCACCCCGGTGACGCTGACCGCGGTCGCCGAGCCGCGCCTCGGGCGGCGCGACGAACTCGCCGACCGGCACGGCGTCCCCGAGGAGCACCGCCACACCGACTGGCGTGACCTGGCCGCGGGTCCGCGGGTCGCGGACGCCGTGATCATCGCCCTGCAGGACGCGGAGCACCTGGAGGCCGCCGAGGCGTTCGCCGCCCGTGGGTACGACATCCTGCTGGAGAAGCCGATGGCCCTCACCGCCGAGGAGTGCGACCGCATCGCCGCGGCCACGGAGGCCGCCGGGGTGTCGCTGACGGTCTGCCACGTCATGCGCTACTCGCCCTACACCGTGCGCCTCAAGCGGCTCGTGGACTCCGGGCGGATCGGGAACGTCGTCAGCGTCGAGCACCTGGAGCCCATCGGCTACTGGCACTACGCGCACTCGTACGTACGCGGCAACTGGCGGCGCGAGGACCTCTCCAGCTTCGCGCTCCTGACCAAGTCGGGTCACGACATCGACTGGCTCGGCCACGTCATCGGCCGCCCCGTCACCGCCGTCTCCTCCTTCGGTTCGCTCAGCCACTTCCGTCCCGACCAGGCGCCGGAGGGCGCCGGCGAGCGCTGCGTCTCCTGCGCCGTCGAGACCCACTGCCCCTACTCCGCGCGCAGGCTCTACCAGGTCGGCCTGCGTGAGGGCGGCGTCAAGCGGTACTTCACCCGGATCGCCGCGGACGAGCTGACCGAAGAGTCGGTCGAGCGGGCCCTGGCCGAGGGGCCGTACGGGCGCTGCGTCTACCGGAGCGACAACGACGTCGTCGACCACCAGGTGGTCAACCTGCAGTACGAGGGCGGCGTCACCGTCGCCTTCACCCTCACCGCCTTCACCCCGCAGGAGAACCGCCACACCAAGATCTTCGGCACCCGCGGCCAGATCACCGGCGACGGCCGCACCCTCGAGATCTACGACTTCGTCACCGACGAACGCACCGTCATCGACACCGACAACGGCGGCGCCTCCGCGGCCGAGGGCCACGGAGGCGGCGACGCCGCACTGGTCGACGCCTTCGTCCGCGCCCACCACGGCGGCCGTCCCGAGCTCCTGCTCTCCGGTGCCCGGGAGAGCCGCGACAGCCACCGCGTGGTCTTCGCCGCCGAGCGGGCCCGCCGCACCGGGCAGGTCGTACGGCTCTGATCCGTATCTGAGGAGACCAGCCGCCACTCGGGCCTGACGCGGCCCGTGGGGCGGCTTCCTGCTCTGCCCAAGCTCCCATGATTGCGCAACCATTGACGTATCGCCAGAGGGGGCGCGGAGACGCTCCCCGCAGTTTCCCGCGCCGGCGCCGAGACTCCGCCCACCGTGAAGCTACGGCGGAGTAAGCCTTGACGCACCCTTTCCCGCACTGTCACGGTTCGTTTGAAAGTGATGGAAAGTAGCCCTGTGCGTGCATGAAGCCGCACTTTTTATGCTCTTGGCTGTCTGCTTCCTTTTTTCGCCACGCTCCTGGCGGGGCGGCCTGCCCGGCCGCACCCGCAGACGTGTATCCCCTTCACCGAAGGAGTCACCCATGCGCCCGACGCGCCCACGGGGCAGAAACCTCGCCGCCCTCGCCGCGCTCACCCTCGGCCTCGCTCTCGCCTCGCTCGCGCCGACGACGGCCACCGCCGCCCCGAAGCCGCCCGTCAAGGCTCCCGCCCCGGCCGTCGTGCCCCAGCCCGTGGCCCAGACGAGCCTGAGCGGCAGCGGCTTCACCGTCACCGCGCAGACGCCGGTGAACGTCATCTCCTCCGGTGACCCCGACGCGGCGGGCGTGGGCACCTACCTCGCGGGGCTGCTGGCCCCCGCTACCGGCTACACACTGCCGGTCACCACCACCTCCCAGCCCGCGGGCCAGGCCATCGTCCTCGACCCCAACGGTCCGGCCGACCTGGGCGCCGAGGGCTACACCCTGTCCTCGACCGGCACCGGCGTGACGGTGACCGCGCACGGGGCGCAGGGCCTGTTCCGCGGGGTGCAGACCCTGCGGCAGCTGCTGCCGGCCGCGATCGAGTCCACTTCGGTCAAGCCGGGCCCCTGGACCGTCGCCCCCGTCCAGATCTCGGACAACGCCCGGTACTCCTATCGCGGCGTCATGGTGGACGTGGCCCGGCGCTACGTCCCGATGCCCCAGCTCAAGCGGTACATCGACCAGGCCGCCATGTACAAGATCAACACCCTGCACCTGCACCTGACCGACGACCAGGGCTGGCGCATCGCGATCGGCGCGCTACCGAGCCTGACGACGATCGGCGCGAGCACGCAGGTCGGCTTCACCGGTGGCACCGACTGGTACTACACCGCGGCCGAGTACCAGGAGATCGTGGCCTACGCCAAGTCCCGCTTCATGACCGTCGTCCCGGAGATCGACGGCCCCGGCCACGTCACCTCCGCGCTGGCCTCGGTCCCCAACCTCAACTGTGACGACCAGCCCAGCGCCCTGTACACGGGCTCCGCAACGGGCATCAGCCTCTACTGTCTGAGCGACTCGCAGCACGTGGCCAACGTCAGTGACTTCCTCACCACCGTGATCGACACCGTGGCGGCGATGACGCCCGGACCGTACGTCCACCTCGGCGGCGACGAGACCCCGGCGGCCACCCCGGCCCAGTACTCCGCCTACGTCTCCGCCGCCAGCTCGGCCGTGACCGCTCAGGGCAAGACCGTGATGGGCTGGCACCAGCTCGGACAGTCGACGATCCCCGCGAACAGCATCATGCAGTGGTGGGGCGGCGACGGCGACCGGGGCACGATCGGCACGAACCACGAGAACGAGAACGTCCACTTCGTCCGCGACGCCGTCCAGCAGAACGCCAAGTTCGTCATGTCCCCCTCGGACCACGCCTACCTCGACATGAAGTACGACTCCTCGACGCCGTACGGGCTGGACTGGCAGGGCCACGTCTCGCTGAGCAGGGCCTATGACTGGGACCCCACCACCTCGACGGCCAAGCTCGACGGCACCGGCTCGCTCGTCCCGGCCGACAAGATCGCCGGTGTCGAGGCGGCGCTGTGGGCCGACCGCGCCTACGCGGGCAGCCACCGGCCGGACCCGTCCACGAGCCAGTTCCCCGAGCCGTACGCGTACGCCGAGCACATGAGCTTCCCGCGTCTGCCCGCCATCGCCGAGATCGGCTGGTCGCCGCGGTCCACCCACGACTACGCCGACTTCAGCCGCCGTCTGGGCACCCACGGAGCGCGCTGGACCGCCGCGGGGATCGAGTACTACGCCGCCCCCGACGTACCCTGGTCCACTCCCCCTTCCGGCAACAGCCTGATCGGCGTCCGCACCCTCACCACCGGCGGCAAGGCCCTCGACGTGCCCGGCAGCTCCGACGCGCCGGACACACAGCTCAACACCTGGACCGCGCACGGCGGCAACAACCAGAAGTGGACCTTCGTCGAGCAGCCGGACGGCTCCTACATCCTGGTCAACGTCGCCTCCGGACTCTGTGCCGACGTCAGCCACGGTTCCCTGTCGGCAGGCGCCCCCGTCATCCAGTGGACCTGCGGCGGGACCACCAACCAGCGGTGGGAGGTCACCCCGGCCGCCGGCGGCGGCTCCACCCTGACCTCGGTCGGGAGCGGCCTCCTGCTGACCACCGCCTCGACCGCCGACGGCGCCCTCGTCACCCAACAGCCCGCCAACGGCTCGGCACTGCAGCGCTGGACCATCGGATGACACACCGGGCCTGACGGTCCGACGACACGACACAACACGACAGGGCGCCGGGCCACGTGCCGGGCGCCCCGGGTGCCACGGATCCCCTCCGCGCGTGACGCCTTCTTCCGAAGGCGCGGGACGGTCTTCTCCTCCACCGCCCTCCGGCACGAACGGTGCCGGAGGGACGCCTCTCCGAGCGACCGCGAACTTCCTGTCGAGGCCGAACGGCGGGAAGCGGCTTCCGCGCTCGTCCTCCTCGGCCGGTACGTCGCGGCGTCGGGCGGTGGGCGGCTGCCGTCGGCTCCGGCCGCCCGCGTCGGGAGGGCCACGGCCGGTGCCGACCGTGAACACGGGGACGCGGGCACGCCACGGAGGTCGGGGACCTCTTCCGGGGCCGTACGACCGACCCGGCGGTCATGCGCGCGGGCCGCGGCGTACGAAGGGGCGCGGATCCCGCGACGGCTCTCAGCCGGCCGTTTCCCCCGGGTGCGACGACCCGTCGGGATTCCGGAACGGGGCGTCGGGGGGGAGGGAACCGGCCCGCAGGTGCTCCTGGAGGCCCTGCTCGGTGCTGCTGACGTGCATCAGGGCGGCTGCCTCGCTCAGGGAGGCGTCCCGCCTGGACAGCGCCCGGTAGATCGCCTCGTGCTCCGCGAGGGTGCGGTCCGCGGCGTCGGCGTCGATGAGCCCGCGCCAGATACGGGCCCGCAGGGTGCGGCCCGAGATGGCTTCCAGGAGGGTGAGCAGCGTGTCGTTCCCCGTCGCCGAGACGACGGCGCGGTGGAAGGCGGCGTCGTGGGTGTTGAGCTGTTCGACGTCGTCGCGGGCCTCGCGCATCGCGTCCAGGCGCCGCTTCACCTCGGCGAGCTGTTCGTCGGTGATCCGCGTGGCGGCCAGCGCGGTGGCGGCCGGTTCGAGCAGGCGGCGGACCTCCATCAGGTCCCGCAGTGCCCCCGAGTCGCCCTGGAGCAGTTCCACCGCCCCGCCGAGGCCCTCGAGAAGGAGGGTCGGCTGCAGGCTGGTGACGTAGGTGCCGTCGCCGCGCCGGATCTCCAGGATCCGCGCGACGGAGAGCGCTTTGACCGCCTCACGGGCGAGGTTGCGCGAGAGACCCAGCTGCGCGGCCAGTTCCGGTTCGGGGGGCAGCTTCGACCCCGGGGGCAGGACCCCGGTGCGGATCAGCTCACGGATCTGCGCGATGGCCTTGTCGGTCAGGGACAACGCGAACTCCTTCGACGACCGTACTCGGCGGGAACGTCCGGCCTGATCAGTCCCTGGGAGCGGAGGTCGTCCCAGAGGTCCTCGGGAACGGGCCGGCCGTGCAGCTCCGCGTTGCGTGTCGCCTGTTCGGCACTCCGCATCCCCAGGGTGACGTTGATGATACGGGGGTGGCTGTGGGGGAAGGCGATGGCGGCGGCCGGAAGCGTCGTACCGTGCGCGGCGCAGACCTCGGCGATCGCCCGCGCGCGGGCCACCAGCGCGGAAGGCGCGAGCCGGTAGTCGTACGTCATGCCCTCCTCGGGCCGTTCCCGCGAGAGCAGCCCCGAGTTGAACACCCCGACCGCCACCACGCTCTTGCCGAGTTCCTCCGCCGCGGGCAGGACGTCGTCCAGCGCGGACTGGTCGAGGAGGGTGTAGCGCCCGGCGAGCATGACCACGTCGGCGGCGGTCTCGCGCAGGAAACGGGCGAGCATGGCCGACTGGTTCATGCCGGCCCCGACGGCTCCGACGACCCCCTGGTCGCGCAGGTCCGCCAGGGCCGGCATGGCCTCGTCGGCGGCCTGCCTCCAGTGGTCGTCCGGGTCGTGGAGGTACACCACGTCCAAGCGGTCCAGGCCCGTGCGCTCCAGGGTGGCCTCGATGGACCGCAGCACGCCGTCCCGGCTGAAGTCCCATTCCCGGCGCAGGTCGTCCCGGACGGCGAAGCCCTCGGTGTCGACGCCGCGCGGGTGCTCGTTGGGCACGAGCAGACGCCCGACCTTCGACGAGACGGTGTACTCGGCGCGGGGCCGGTGGCGCAGGGCCGCTCCGAGCCGGCTCTCCGACAGGCCCAGCCCGTAGTGCGGGGCCGTGTCGAAGTACCGGATGCCCGCCTCCCAGGCCGCCTCGACCGTGGCGGCGGCGTCCTCGGCCGGGGTGGCGCGGTACAGGTTGCCCAGGGCCGAGGTGCCGAAGCCGAGCTCCGTGAGCTCGACGGCCGTGTGGGGGATTCTTCGCTGTCTCACGATGTGCTCCAAGGGAGAGGGGCCCGCGCACGCGGCGCGTCGGGTGTCGGCGGCTCACCACGGCCGAGCCGCCGACGACGGGCGCATCGACCCCGCGGGCGCGGACGGGGCCGGCAGGAGCCCGGCGTCCGACGGCACCGACGCGAAGTCGTCCGTCATCGGCCCAGCCATCCGCCGTCGACGGGCAGGACGGTGCCGTGGACGTACGCGGCGGCGTCCGAGGCCAGGAACACGGTGGCGCCCGCGAGGTCGTCGGCGCTGCCCCAGCGCCCGGCCGGGATGCGGTCGAGGATCGCCGCGCTGCGGGCCGGGTCGTCCTGGAGCGCCCGGGTGTTGTCGGTGGCGATGTAGCCGGGGGCGATGGCGTTGACGTTCACGCCGTGGGGCGCCCACTCGTTGGCCAGCGCCTTGGTGAGGCCGGCGATGCCGTGCTTGGCCGCCGTGTAGCCGGGGACGGTGATGCCGCCCTGGTAGCTCAGCAGCGACGCGGTGAAGACGATCTTTCCGCGGCGGCGGGCGACCATCCCCGCGCCGACGGCGCGGGTGAGGGCGAACTGGGCGCCGAGGTTGACCTGGAGGACCAGCTCCCAGTCCTCGTCCGTGTGCTCGGCGGCGGGGGCCCGCCGGATGGTGCCGGCGTTGTTGACCAGGATGTCCACCGGCCTTTCGCGACCGGCGAGTTCGGCGCCGAGGGCGCGTACGGCCGCCGGGTCGGCGAAGTCGGCGCGGATCGCCTCGAAGCCGCGACCGGCCGCCAGGACGTCCTTCTCCACGTCGCTGCCGGACTCCTCCAGGTGGGCGCTGACGCCGATGACGTCCGCGCCGGCCTCGGCGAGCGCGCGGGCCATGGCCCGGCCGATGCCCCTCCGGGCGCCGGTGACGACGGCGAGCCGTCCCGTCAGGTCGAATGCCGTCATGCCGTGCCTCCGGGGGTGTCGCCGCCGCAGTCGACGAGGATCTTCATCACGTCTCCGCCGTCCTCCAGCGCCTTGAACGCGTCGGCGGCCTCGACCAGCGGAACCACCTTGCTGATCAGCCGCTCCACGGGGACGGTCCCGTCGGCCACCAGCGCCACCGCGCGTTCGAAGTCCGCGCGGTTGTAGAGACGGGCGCCGACGAGCGTGAGCTCGCGCCAGAAGAAGCGGTGCAGGTCGACCTCGCGGGGCCGGGGGTGGATCGCCACGAGGCAGAGCCGCCCCCGTACGCCCAGGACGTCGACGGCGGTCGTCACTCCGCCGGCCGCGCCGGAGACCTCGAAGGCGACGTCGGCGCCGGCGCCGCCGGTCCACCGACGGACGGCCTCGGCCACGTCGACGGCGGCCGGGTCGAGGGTGACGAGTCCCAGTTCCCCGGCACGGCGCCGTCGGTGGGCGCCGAGTTCGACGAGTCGGATGTCCGCGCCCGCGGCCTGTGCCACCAGTGCGATGAGCACCCCGACGGGTCCGCCGCCGACCACGACGACCTTCTCCCCGGCGCGGACGTCGGCCCGGCCGACGTCGTGCACGGCGACCGCCGTGGGTTCGACGAGCGCGGCCCGGTCCAGGGGGAGCGAGGCGGGAAGCGGGACGAGGGTGTCCGCGGGGACGGTCCACCGCTGCTGCATCGCGCCGGGGGAGTCGATGCCCATGAAGTCGAGGTGCCCGCAGACGTGTCGGTGTCCGGCGCGGCAGGCCGGGCAGGTGCCGTCCCAGCGCAGCGGCATCACGGTCACCGCGTCCCCGGGCCTGGGCCCCGTCACGTCCGGGCCGACGCGTACGACGCGGCCGGACATCTCATGGCCCAGTACGGCGGGCCTGGCGACCCGGGCGTCCATGTCGCCGTGGAAGATGTGCAGATCGGTGCCGCAGACGCCGACGAAGGCCGGGGCCAGTTCCACCTCGCCGGGGCCGGGGGCGGAGCTCCGCGCGGGTGCCGTGCCCAGAGTCCGCGGGCCGGTGTAGTGGACTGCGAGTGTCATGGTGGGGTCAGGGTCCCTTCCGGGCGGACGCCGATGACGAGGAGGAGGTTGGCGTAGGTGCGGACGTCGGCCGTGACGATGGTCAGGGCGAGGTCGGGGGAGCGCGCGGCGTCGTAGAAGTCGAAGCGCCCGAGTGTCTCGACGGGGACGTGGGCCAGCCGCGAGCGGTACGCGGCGATCGCCGGCGGTTCCGGCGTCCCCTCCGGAGGCGTCATCACCCACGCCGACTCGACGGGGAGTACGGGCAGCAGCGCGTCGAGCACGGTGGTGACGTCGAGCAGGCCGGGCGTCAGGTTCAGATGGACGGTTCCGGCCCGCTCGCCGACGGCGGTGCTCGCCGGGTAGTGCCCGTCGGCGATCAGGACCCGGGCTCCGTGTCCGGCGCCGGCGAGCGCTCCGAGGACGCCGGGGTGCAGCAGGCCGGTCAGGAGCACGGCGTCCGCTCCTTCCGGTCGGCGGGGGCGAGGCGGTAGAAGTCGGCCGCGGTGCCGGCGAGGATCGCGGACGCCTCGGTGGGCGTGCGGTCGGCGAGGAGTTCCCCCACCGTGGCGGCCCAGCGGTCCCAGCCGCCGGCGAGGACGCACACCGGCCAGTCCGAGCCGAACATGAGCCGGTCGGCCCCGAAGGCGTCCAGCAGGACGTCCCACACCGGGCGGATGTCGGCGGTGGTCCACGTGGCGTGATCCGCCTCGGTGATCAGGCCCGACACCTTGCACCGCACCTGGGGGTGCGCGGCGAGCCGCCGCACGTCCCGCTCCCATCCGGCGAGCGGGCCCCGGGCGAGGGGCGGCTTGCCGGCGTGGTCCAGGACGAGCGGCAGCTGGGGCAGCCGCTCCGCGAGCCGGACGGCCTGGGGGAACTGGTCGCTGCGGATCAACAGGTCGTACGCGAGGCCGCGAAGGCCCACGGCGCGCAGTCCCCGCTCCACCTCCGGCCGCTGCAGCCAGCGGGGGTCCGGCTCGTCCTGGACGAGATGGCGTACGGACCGCAGGTAGGGGCCGCCGCGGTCGGTGAGCAGGGTGTCGAGGACGTCGCCGATCGACGGGGAGGCGAGGTCGGCCCAGCCGACGACCGCGCGGATCAGCGGGTCCCTGTCGGCCAGGTGCAGGAGTTCGCGGGTCTCCGTCACGGACGGCACGCACTGGACGACGACCGTGCCGTCCAGCCGTCGGCCGGCGAGGGTCCGGGTGGCGGCCGCACGCAGGTCCCCGGTCGTGAAGTCGCGGCGGATCGGTGCGTGGCCGGGCGCGTCGAGCCAGGGCTGGGGGCGGCGCCGGAGGTCCCACACGTGGTGGTGGGCGTCGACGAGGAGCGGTGTGTCAGACACGGGTGGTCCAGGTGGGGCCGTCGGGGTAGACGTACTCCTTGAGGGACGCGGGGTGCATTTCGGCGCTCAGCCCCGGTGCCGTCGGCGCGAGGTAGTGACCGTCGGCGATGCGCACCGGGTCGACGAAGTGCTCGTGGAGGTGGTCGACGTATTCGAGGACCCGGTCCTCGACGGTGCCGGAGACGGCGACGTAGTCGAACATCGACAGGTGCTGCACCATCTCGCACAGGCCGACACCGCCGGCGTGCGGGCAGACCGGCACGGCGAACTTCGCGGCGAGCAGCAGGATCGCGATGTTCTCGTTGACGCCTCCGACGCGTGCGGAGTCGAGCTGCACGATGTCCACCGCGCCTGCCTGGAGCAGCTGCTTGAACACCACCCTGTTGGCGACGTGCTCGCCGGTCGCGACCTTGATGGGGTGTACCGCGTCCCGGACGGCGGCGTGGCCGAGGATGTCGTCGGGCGAGGTCGGTTCCTCGATCCAGTACGGGTCGTAGGGGGCCAGGGCCCGCATCCACGCGATGGCCGGCTGGACGTCCCATCGCTGGTTGGCGTCCACGGCGATGCGGATGTCGGATCCGACCGTCTCGCGGGCGGTGCGCATGCGCCGTACGTCGTCGTCCAGGGACGCGCCGACCTTCAGCTTGATCTGGGTGAAGCCCTCGGCGACGGCCTCGCGGGCCAGGCGGGCCAGTTTCTCGTCGGAGTAGCCGAGCCAGCCGGGGGTGGTGGTGTAGGCCGGGTAACCCTTCTCCAGCAGGCGGGCGACGCGCTCCTGGCGCCCGGGCTCGGCGCGGCGAAGGATCTCCAGGGCCTCCTCGGGGGTGAGGGCGTCGGTGAGCCAGCGGAAGTCGACCTGGGCGACCAGCTCCTCGGGCGTCATCTCGCCGAGGAGGCGCCAGACGGGCTTGCCGGCGCGCTTGGCGGCGAGGTCCCAGGCGGCGTTCACGACGGCGCCGGTGGCCATGTGGATGGCGCCCTTCTCGGGTCCCAGCCAGCGCAGTTGGGGGTCGTGGACGAGGGTGCGGGCGAAGGAGCCGAGGTCGGCGCAGAGCTCGTCGACCGGGAGGCCGACCACGTAGGGGGCGAGGGCGGCTATGGCGGCGGCCTGGACGTCGTTGCCGCGGCCCGTGGTGAAGGCCAGGGCGTGGCCTTCCAGTTCGTCGTCGGCATCGGTGCGCAGGACGACGTACGCGGCCGAGTAGTCGGGCTCGGGGTTCATCGCGTCGGAACCGTCGAGATGCTCCGAGGTGGGGAAGCGGACGTCGAGCACGTCCAGGGCGGTGATCCGGGCGGACGCGGGCAGGGGTGAGGACATGGTGGCTCTTTCGGAGGGCAGGGCAGGGCCTGCGACGAGTGGGGCGGCGGCGCGCGGGCGTCCGGCGGCGGTGCGGCGGATCGTGGCACCGGCACCGGCACCGGCACCGGCACCGGCACCGGCGGCGGATCGCGGTACCGGCGGCGGCCGCCGGGTTCATTCCTGTGCCTTGCCGCCCGTGATCCGGGAGAGGGTGAGGGCGACCAGGATGATCAGGCCGTTGAGGGCGCCGATCCACTGGGCGGGGACACCGGCGAGGGTGAGCACGTTCTGGATCATGAAGAGCAGGAGGATGCCGCTGAAGGCCCCGAACATGGTGCCCTTGCCGCCGTTGAGGCTGATCCCGCCGATGACGGCGGCGGCGAAGACGGTGAAGATGTAGCCGTCGCCCTGGGCGGAGGCGACGGAGGCGAGGCGCCCGGACAGCATCAGGCCGGCGAGGGCGGCGAGCACGCTGCCGACGACGATGACGATCCACAGCACCCGGTCGGTGCGGATGCCGGCGGCCTTCGAGGCGTCGACGTTGCCGCCGATGGCGTACAGCGAGCGGCCGAAGCTCGTCCAGCCGAGCACGACGACGGCCACGGCGAACAGCGCCAGGCAGATCCAGATGGAGGCGGGTACGCCCAGCCACTGGGCGGTGCCGAGGTAGAGCATCGACGGCGGGAGCTGGAAGAACGTCTGCCCGCCGGAGACGCCGGTCAGCACACCGCGGAGCACGATGAGCATGCCCAGGGTGACGATGAAGCCGTTGAGCCCGAAGCGGATGATCAGCAGGGCGTTGAGCACGCCGACCAGGGCGCCCACGACGAGCGTGACGGGGACGGCCCAGGCGCCCGGCAGGAGGCCGAGCCCGTGGCCCGCGCCGACCGGCACCACCAGCCAGGCGGCGATCCCGGGCGCCAGCCCCATCGTGGACTCGAGCGACAGGTCCATCTTCTTGACGATCAGGATCATCGTCTGCGCGAGGACCAGGAGGGCGATCTCCGACATGGTCTGCAGCACGTTGATCAGGTTGTCCGGCTGGAGGAAGACCGGGTTGACGATCTGGCCGACGATCGCGATCACCACGATCGCGGGGACGAGGGCGAGATCGCGCAGCCGGGCCAGCGGGATCCGGCCGCCGAGCAGGCCGGGCCGCGGGGAACGGGCCTCGGTGTCCTTCGGCGAGGGGGTGTCCTTGAGGACGGTCTCAGGCATGGAGGTCCACTCCTTCCATCGCGGCCACGAGGTCGTGGTCGTGCCAGCCGCGGGCGATCTCGGTCGTGACCCGGCCCTGGAACATCACCAGGACCCGGTCGCACAGGCGCAGGTCGTCGAGCTCGTCGGAGGCGATGAGCACTCCGGTCCCGGACTCGGCCGTCTCCTCGACCTTGCCGAGGAGGAACTCCTTGGATCGCACGTCCACACCCGCGGTCGGGTTGATCAGGACGAGCAGCCGGGGGTCGTCGGCCAGGGCCCGGGCCATGACGACCTTCTGCTGGTTGCCTCCGGACAGCGCGGAGACGGGCAGGTCGGGGCCGGGGGTCTTGACGGCCAGCTTCTCGATCATGGCCGCGGCGAGCCGGTCCCGGCGGGCGCGGCTCAGGAATCCGTGGCGGCCGAGCCGGCCCGGTACGGACAGGGTGGCGTTGTCCGCGATCGACATGTCGGGGACGAAGCCCTCGTGGTGACGGTCCTGCGGAACGAACCCGACACCCGCGGCCAGTGCCGCGGGCACGCTGCCGGGGCGGGGACGCCGGCCGGCGACCTCCACCTCGCCGCCGGCCGCGGAGCGGAGGCCCACGACGGTCTCGGCGACCTCCGTGCGCCCGCTGCCGGCGGCGCCCGCGAGGCCGACGATCTCGCCGGCGCCCACCCGCAGGGTGACGTCGGTGTACGTGGCGCCCCCGAGTCCCCGGACGCTCAGCGCGGCGGGCGCGGTGGTGTCGAGCGTGCTCCGCCGCTCCCCGCGCCGTTCCCCCGCCGCCTCGCCCGTCATGGCGGCCACGAGGTCGGTGCGGGGCAGGTCGGACACCGGTGCGGTCAGGATGTGACGGGCGTCCCGGAACACCGTCACCGTGTCGCAGATCTCGTAGATCTCCTGGAGGTGGTGACTGATGAAGAGAAACGTCACGCCCTGGTGCTGGAGGTCCCGGATGCGGTGGAAGAGCCGGTTGATGGCGGCGCCGTCCAGCTGGGCCGTCGGCTCGTCGAGGATGATGAACCGGGCCCCGAAGGACAGGGCGCGGGCGATCTCGACGAACTGCCGCTGCTCCACGTCGAGATCTCCGGCCGGGGTCTGCGGATCCACGTCCACCGACCAGGTCGACAGCAGGTCCCGGGCCTGCCGGCGCACCTCCCGCCAGCCGATCAGGCCGCCTCGGGCCCGGTCGTACCGGTTGAGGAAGAGGTTCTCGGCGACGGTCAGGGAAGGGATGATCGTCGACTTCTGGTAGACGCAGGCCACGTGGCGGCGCCAGCCGTCCCGGTCGGGGGGCGGGGGGGCCGGGGCGCCCCCCAACGGCCCCGCCCCCACCGGCGGTGGCTGGAGGGGGGGGGGTACCGACACCAGGGTCGACTTGCCGGCTCCGTTGCGTCCGACGAGGGCGTGGGTCTCGCCCTGCCGGACGGTGATCCGGGCGCCGTCGAGGGCGACGGTGGGGCCGAACCGTTTGACTACGCCCGTCGCCTCGACGACGGGTGGGGCGGTCCGGACCCGCCCCCCGTCCCCGGGGACGGGCCCGGGGGTGATGACGCGCTCCCCGTCACTCATATCAACCGCCTCGTACTCGTACTCGTGATCGTCGGAACCGCCTGCGTGCCGTCAGCCGCGGCTGTTGCCCCAGAGGGACGGGTCGTCGCTCTTGAGGCTGGGGACGCCGCCGTAGGTGCCGCCGTCGGCGGTGACGAGGGGGGCGGAGAGCTGGTCCTCCAGGAGGCCGTCGCGGACCTGCACGATGGTGCTGTCGTGGTCGGTCTTTCCGGGCGCGAACGTCTTCCCGTCGATCGCGGCCTTCAGGTAGTACAGGGCGTACTTCGCGTAGAGGTCGGCCGGCTGCGAGACGGTCGCGTCGATCCTGCCCTCGGCGATGGACTTGAGCTCCTCGGGGATGCCGTCGTTGGAGACGACGAACACGTGCTTCTCGTCCTCCGGGGCGACCAGCAGCCCCTTCTGCTTCAGCACCTGGAGCGTCCCGGCCAGGGCGAAGCTCGACTGCATGTAGACGCCCTTGACGTCCGGGTGGGCGGTGAGGTCCGTCTGCAGCTTCTGGGCGGCGACGGCGCCGTCCCAGTTGGTGGCCTCGCCGAGGACGGTGATGCCGGGGTAGTCCTTCTTCATGCAGGCGTTGAACGCCTCGGTGCGGTCGCGGCCGTTGATGGAGGCGAGGTCGCCCTGGAGCATCACGACCTTGCCCTTGCCGCCGAGCTTCGTCCCGAGGTACTGGCAGGCCTTCTCGCCGTACGCCCGGTTGTCGGCGCGGATGACCATGAAGACCTTGCCGCTGTCGGGGCGGGTGTCCACCGTGACGACGGGGATCTTCCTGGCCTCCAGCTGCGCGAGGGTGGGCGCGATGGCGGCGGTGTCCTGGGGGGCCATCGCCACGCCCTTGACGCCCTGGCTGATGAAGGTCTGGGCGTTGGCGGTGAGCTTGGCGACGTCGCTCTGCGAGTTGGTGGTCTTGAGCGAGAGACCGAGCTCGTCGGCGTACCGCGGCGTGTACGTGATGTACGAGTTCCAGAAGTCGGTGTCGGAGCGGGGGTAGTCGACGCCGACGAGCGGTTCGCCGCTCTGTGAGGCGGTCGTGCCGGCGCCGCCGCAGGCGCTGAGCAGCGCGAGCGCGGACAGGACGGAGCTGGTGGCGATCAGGGTGCTTCTGAGCCGCATGGGTTCTTCCTCGCACTGGTCCCGAAGGAGGGATTCCGGAGAGGCGTCGCCCTCGCGACGCTCCCTCCGAGAGATGGGATGAATGTAAGTGGCTCAAAGGGGCGGGTGTCTAGACCCGTGAGCAGAACTCGTCGATATATCCGATAGCTGAGTGTTCAATCAAAATGCCCGCTCGACCTGGCGATCGAGGACATCCCATCAATCGACGCCTCCGTGGGAGCGGTCCCGCTCATTCCGCGCCACGGGATGGCGAGATCGCACGCTTATTGACGCCTCGCCGCGGCCCGTGCTGCACTGGGCCGGCACGCCAGCAGTGGTCTATCACGAAACGCATGTTTGCGTTCACACGGAGGGTGAGTCGCAGCCGACGGGACCCGGCTCGACCTCACGCCCGCCCCCCCGCCCGCTCGTCCGGCCGCTCGCCCGGCCGCGTCGGCGTGCCCTCCTCCTCCCGCCCTCCTTTCATCGAAGGAGTCCTGTCATGCCTTCCCCCGACGCCCCTCTCGGCCGCAGAGGGTTCATCACGGCGGCCGCCCTGACCACGGGGGCGATCGCGCTCCCCGGCGCCCTCCTCGCACCGACCGCCTCCGCCGCCGTGCCGCCCCAGGTCACGCTGCCGCAGCGGGGCATGTACGACACCGTGCCCGCGTGGTCGTGGACGGACGGATTCGTCACCGGCAACGGTGAGTACGGCGCGGTGCTCCACGGGACGCCGCAGTTGGAGAGGATGGTCCTCAACCACCACCGCTTCGTGCTGCCCAACGGCACCCGCGACGTGACGCCGCCCGTGCTCGCGGACCGTCTGGAGTCGGTGCGGGACAGGGCTCTGGCCGGTGACTACTGGGGAGCCGCGGGGGAGTTCGCGGAGGGCTGGGACCTGCGCTGGACGCAGACCTTCCATCCGGGGTACGAACTGCAGCTGAGCACGCCGGGCGCGACGACGTCCAACAACTACGCGCGGGTCACCGACTTCCGCACCGGCGAGGTCACGCACTCGTGGTCCGACAGCGCCGGGGTCTGGAAGCGCCGCGCCTTCGTCTCCCGCGCCGACAAGGTCGTCGTCCACGAGCTGCTGCCCGCCGCCGGCAAGACCGTCGAGACGACGGTCAAGGTGAGCACCGCGCTCGAAGGCGTACCGGGCGATGTCGGCTTCACCACGATCGCCACGGTCTCGAACGGCGCCGGCTACCTCAACCTGCGGGGGACGTACCCGTCGGGCCAGGGGGCGTTCGGATACGAGGGCGTCACCCGGGTCGTGGTCTCGGGCAACAGGGCCTCGGTGTCGGTCAGCGGCAACACGCTGGTCGTCTCCCGCGCGACCAAGGTGGTGCTGCTGACCAAGCTGGGCCGGTACGAGAACGCGGGCGACTGGAACGCCAAGCCGCTGCACGCCGCACTGGGCGCGCTCTCCACCGACTACGCGACCCTGCTCGGGCGCCACGCCCCCTTGCACCAGGCGATGTTCGACGGTTCCAGCCTCGACCTCGACGTCTCCGCCGCGGACCGCCGGCTCTCCACGTCCGAGCTGACCGCACGCCAGAACGGCAACCGCTGGACGGTCGACATCGCGCTGATGGAGCGGATGTACGACTGCGGGCGGTACCTGTTCGTCAGCTCCAGCGGCATCCTGCCGCCACGCCTGACCGGGCTGTGGGCGGGCAGCTGGAACGGTGCCTGGGCCGACGACTTCACCACCGACGCCAACGTCAACCTCCAGGTCGCGGGCGGCAACATCCTCGGCCACGGCACCGCCATGAACGGCTTCTTCGACCTCGTCCTCGGCCAACTCGACGACTGGCGCAGGAACGCCACGAACCTCTACGGCGCACGGGGCTTCCTCGCCCCGTCGCGCACCGACGGCGAGCACGGCCACATGCTGCACTTCAACGACGGCGACTTCCCGGGCCAGTGCTGGACCGGAGGCGCCGACTGGATGCTGTACCCGCTCCTGGAGCACTACCAGGTGACCGGCGACGAGGCGTTCCTCCGGGACAAGCTCGGCCCGGCCCTGATGGAACTCGCCCTGTTCTACGAGGACTTCCTGACCCGCACCGACGCCGACGGCAAGGTCGTCTTCGTCCCCTCGTTCTCGATGGAGAACTCCCCCTCCAACACCGGCCAGATGCTCTCCACCAACGCGACCGGCGACATCATGGCCGGCCGCCACGCCCTCCAGGCGGCCGTCGACGCCGCGAACAAGCTGAACGTCGAGCAGGGCAGCGGGCAGGGAGTGGCCCGGTGGACCGAGCTGCTGTCCAGACTGCCCGACTACGCCGTCAACGGTGACCAGGCGCTGGCCGAATGGTCCTGGCCCGGCCTGAACGACCGCTACAACCACCGCCACGCGCAGCACCTGTACGGCGCCTGGCCCCTGCACGAGATCAACCCCGAGGAGAAGCCGGAGCTCGTCTTCGCCGCGCGCAAGGCCCTCAGGATCCGCGGGGACGAGAACTACTCGGCCCACGGCAGCCTCCACCGCGCCCTGGCGTGGAGCCGGCTGAAGGACGGCGCCGGCGTCTACGACAACATCCGCAAGATCCTCGGCAGCGACATGGTCTTCCGCTCCCTGGTGACCTCCCACAACCCCGACCTGCACACCTACAACTGCGATGCCGCCAACGCCCTGCCGGCGATCATCGCCGAGTCCCTGATCTACACCAGGCCGGGGATGCTGGAGATCCTGCCGGCCCTGCCCGAGCAGTTGGCGCGGGGCGCGATCCGCGGCGTCCGGGGCCGCAACCGGGTCCTCGTCGAGAGCCTGACGTGGGACACGACGGCCCGCACCGCCACCGTCACCCTCGTCTCCGACGTCACCCAGACCCTGGACTTCGTCTGTCGCCGCGGCATCACGTCGCTCTCCACCACGGCCTCCGTGGCGGCTTCCCCCCTCGGCGACCACGCCAGGAGGCTGTCCCTCACGGCGGGTACGCGTACGGAGGTCACCGTCGGCCTGCTCACCGGGACGTACCGGGTGGTCAACCGGGCCAGCGGCAAGGTCCTCGACGTGGCGAACGAATCGACCGGCAACGGGGCGTCGGTCATCCAGTGGCCGTGGTCGGGCGGGGCGAACCAGCAGTGGCGCCCGGCGCCGAACTACGACGGAACCTTCCGGCTGTCCAACGTCCACAGCGGCAAGGTCCTCGACAACCCCGGGGCGTCCACGACCCACGGCCAGGCGCTGGACCAGTGGACGGACACCGACAGCCCCAACCAGTGGTGGGACCTGGTGGCCGCCGGCGCGAGCGGCCGCTACCACCTGGTCAACCGGGCCAGCGGTCTGCGGGCGGCCGTCGAGAACGGTTCGACGGACGACGGCGCCAGGATCGTCCAGGTCCCCGCCGACAGCTCGGCCGGCCAGGAATGGGAGCTCGTCGCCCTCTGACCGCGCGCGGGGTCGCGGGCGACGGCGGCCCGCCGGCCGCCTCGCCCGTGCCCGTCGCCTCGCCCGCGACCGCCGGTTCGCCTGGGCCCTCCGGGGTCTCGCGCGGCCCCCTTCCCCTCGCGAGTCCCGGGCACGACCGCGGCGGCGGGCGACATGACCGTCGCACCGCCGGTGGCGGAGAGCCTCCTCGCCGTCCGGCCCGTCGCGGGCCCGGCGGAGCGCCCCCCTGACGGTGGGGCCGCTCCGGTCAGTCCGAGGTCGCGACGGACTGGTCGACCGCCGCCGGGCTGAGGGTGTCCTCGATGACCATGACGGCGGCTCCGATCACGCCGGCGCGGTCGCCGAGTTCCCTTCCGCGGATGGACAGATGCTGGGTGGCCAGCGGGAGGGACCGGCTGTAGATGACCTCACGCACCCCGGCGAGCAGGTGCTCCCCGGCTTCCGAGATGTCGCCCCCGATGATGATCACCCCGGGGTTGAAGAAGTTCACGAGCGCGGCCAGGACGTCGCCGATGTCCCGGCCCGCCTGGCGGATCAGCTGGATGGCGGTGGGGTTGCCGGCGCGGACCAGTGCGACCACGTCGCGGCCGTCCGCGGCGTCGAGGCCCGCGTCCCGGAGGCGTGCGGCGAGCGCGCCGCCGCCGGCGACCGCTTCGAGGCAGCCGGTGTTGCCGCAGCGGCAGGGCTCGTTCGCCGCTCCGGCCACCCGGATGTGGCCGATGTCGCCGGCCGAGCCCTGGGCGCCGCGGTGGAGGCGGTGTTCCGTGATGATCCCGCACCCGATGCCGGTACCGACCTTCACGAAGAGGAGGTGCTCGACCTCGGGACTGGCGGCCCAGTGTTCGCCGAGGGCCATGATGTTGACGTCGTTGTCCACCAGGACGGGTGCGCCGAGGCGGGGGGCGAGCCAGCCGGGCACGTCGAAGCCGTCCCAGCCCGGCATGATCGGCGGATTCACCGGTCGGCCCGAGGTGTGCTCGACGGGCCCGGGGAGGCCGATGCCGACGCCGCACACGTCGGCGAGGGTGCGGCCGGCCTCGCTCAGCAGCTCCGTGAACTCGTCGACGAGCCAGCTCAGGACGGCCTCCGGGCCCTCCGTGATCCGTACGTCGCGGGTGCGTTCGGCGAGCACGCGGGTGGCCAGGTCCGTCACCGCGATCCGCGCGTGGGTGACCCCGAGGTCGGCGGCGAGGACCGCCCGTGCCTCGGAGTTGAAGGAGAAGGCCACTGCGGGCCTGCCGCCCGAGAAGATCGAGTCCTCCGAGGGGCGGATCCACTGCTGGTCCGCCAGGGCGTCGAGTCGCTGGGTCACGGTCGACCTGGCGAGGCCGGTGAGCTGCACCAGTTCGGTGCGGGTGCGGGCGCGGCCGTCGCGCAGGATCGCCAGAAGGGCGCCGGCGCCTGCCGGTTCGGTGGTCAACTCCCCGTCTCCATCCATGTCGGTGCTGCGGGATTGGTCTGAGCCTTATTAATCATAACTGTCGACGTCCTTATGGTTGACGGTCGGAATAAGTCGTCTCTAGGATCCGAAACATGCTCGATATACGACGACAGTCGGCGGAAGTCAGGGTAGGTATCGTCGGAACTGGCTTCATCGGCCGGATCCACGCCCGAGCCGCGCGACAGGCCGGCGCCCGCTTGGTGGGCGTCGCCGGGGCCGACCTGGCGAACGCCACGGAGGGCGCCGAGGCGCTCGGCGCCGAGAAGGCCTTCGAGTCGGTCACGGAACTGATCGACTCAGGCCTGATAGACGTCCTGCACGTCTGCACCCCCAACCACCTGCACGCGCCCATCGCCCTGGAGGCGATGGAGGCCGGCCTGGCCGTGATCTGCGAGAAGCCACTGGCGACCGAGGCCACCGCGGCCCGGACGATGGCCGAACGGGCCAAGGACACCGGAGTGACGGCGGCCGTCCCCTTCGTCTACCGCTTCCACCCGATGGTCAGGGAGGCCAGGGAACGACTGACCGCGCTCGGCCGCGTCAGCCTCATCCAGGGCAGCTACCTCCAGGACTGGCTGATGGAGTCGACCGACGACAACTGGCGGGTGGACCCCAAGCAGGGCGGGCCCGGCCGCACGATCGGCGACATCGGCTCGCACTGGTTCGACCTCGTCGAGTTCGTGACCGGGGACCGGATCACCAAGCTCTGCGCACAGACCTCGGTGGTCGTTCCCGAGCGCGCGGGCGGCGGACCGGTCCTCACCGAGGACCTCGCCACCGTGCAGTTCGTCACCGCCTCCGGGGCCCTCGGCTCGGTCGCCGTCAGCCAGGTCGCCCCGGGCCGCAAGAACCGCCTCTTCCTGGAGGTGTCCGCCGCCTCCGGAAGCCTCGCCTTCGACCAGGAGAACCCCGAGCAGCTGTGGCTCGGCGGCCGGAGCGGCTCCCAGGCCCTCGTCCGCGACCCGCTGAGCCTGTCGGAGGCCGCCAAGCGGTACTCGCCGCTGCCGGCCGGGCATCCGCAGGGCTTCCACGACTGCTTCGACGCCTTCGTGGCGGACGCCTACGCCGCGATCGGCGGGGACGCCCGAGAGGGGCTGCCCACCTTCGAGGACGGCGCCCGCGCCGCCCAGCTCACGGACGCCGCCCTCCGGTCGGCACAAGAAGGGGGGTGGGTCGAGTGCTGACCATGACCGGCATCTGCAAGAGCTTCCCCGGCGCCCGCGTCCTCACGGACGTCGACCTCGACGTGGAGCGCGGCGAAGTGCACGCCCTCATCGGCGAGAACGGCGCCGGCAAGTCCACGCTGATGAAGATCCTCGCCGGCGTCCACACCCCCGACGAGGGGACGATCGCCCTCGACGGCCGGACCGTCTCCTTCAAGCACCCCACCGACGCCCAGCGGGCGGGCGTGGCGATCATCTACCAGGAACTCACCCTCCTCCCCGAGCGGACCGTCGCCGAGAACGTCTTCCTCGGCCGTGAGCCGAAGCGCCGCGGCCTGGTCGACAGCGCGGCGATGGAATCGGCCACCGCGAAGCTCCTCGAAGAACTCGGCGAAGGCTCCTTCGGCCCCCGGGACCTGGTGCGCCGGCTCTCCGTGGCCCAGCAGCAGGTGGTCGAGATCGTCAAGGCGCTCTCGGTCGACGCCCGCATCGTCGTCATGGACGAGCCGACGGCCGCCCTCGCCGAGAGCGAGGTGGAGCTGCTGTACCGGCTCGTCCGGCGGCTGAGCGAGCGCGGCGTCGCCGTCCTCTACATCTCGCACCGGCTGCGGGAGATCTTCGAACTCGCCGACCGCGTCACCGTCCTCAAGGACGGGGCCAAGGTCACCACCCTCCCGATCGGGGAACTCACCACCGCCGGACTCGTCCGGCTGATGGTCGGCCGCGAGCTCACCGACTACTACCCGGCCCGCGCGACGCGTCCGGCGGGTGACGTCCTGCTCTCGGTACGCGGCGGCGGCAACGACTTCCTCGACGGAATCGACCTGGAGCTGCGCGCGGGGGAGATCGTCGGCCTCGCCGGACTGCAGGGGGCCGGCCGCACCGAACTCGCCAAGGCCCTCTTCGGCGCCGAGCCCTTCACCCGCGGCGAGATGACGCCCCGCCGTCCCGGTTCGGTACGGGACGGAATCGCCGCGGGCATCGGGCTCGTCACCGAGGACCGCAAGTCCGAGGGGCTCGCCCTGCACCAGACCGTGCGCGACAACGCCCTCCTCGTGGCCCGGGCCCGCCGCGGACGGGTCGGGACCTCGGTCCTGGAGCTCCTGAAGCGGGTGCGCCTCGCCCCGCCCAGTCCCGAGAAGGAGGTCCGGTACCTCTCCGGCGGCAACCAGCAGAAGGTCGTCCTCGCCAAATGGCTGACGGTCGCTCCGAAGGTCCTCCTGTTCGACGAGCCGACCCGCGGCGTCGACGTCGGGGCGAAGGCCGCCATCCACGAGCTCGTACGGGAACTCGCCGAGGACGGCATGGCCGTCCTGATGATCTCCTCCGAGCTCCCCGAACTCATCGGCATGAGTGACCGTGTCGTCGTCCTGAGGGACGGCCGCATCGCCGGCCACCTGCCCGCAGACTCCTCGGAGGAAGCCGTGATGCACCTGGCGGCCGGATCATGACCCAGCCACCCCAGACCCTCCCCGTGAAGGGAATCTCCGTCCGGGGCTTCGCCGCGGACAGTCCCGCCAGGCCCGTCTTCGTGGCCCTGGGCGTCATGCTCATCGTGGCGTGGGTCCTGTTCGCCTTCGACGGGGGCCAGTTCTTCAGCGAGAGCAACATCGTCGGGATCCAGCAGCGGTCCGCGGCCCTCGGCATCGTCGCCGTCGGACAGACGCTCGCCATCCTCGCCGGTTCGCTCGACCTGTCCGTGGCCTTCCTGATGAGCCTCTGCTCGCTCGTCGCCGCCGAGACCATGGCCCAGTACGGCGTGCTGCCGGCGATCGGAGCCGTCCTCCTCGTCAGCGCCCTGACCGGGCTCGTCAACGGCTTCGCCATCACCACGCTGAAGGTCCACGCGTTCATCGCCACACTCGGGGTCTCGCTCGTCATCAAGGGCATCCTCGAATACCGCTACGACGGACCCGCCGGTCGCGTGCCGGAGTCCTTCCAGCACCTCGGGTACGACCGCGTCGGACCCGTGCCCGTCTCGGCCCTGCTCTGGCTGGCGATCGCGGCGGCGGCCTGGTTCGTGCTCCGCCGCACTCCGCTCGGCTACCGCATCTACGCCGTCGGCGGCGGACCCGAGGTGGCCCGCCTCTCGGGCGTGCGGACCGACCGCGTCATCGTCGCCACCCACATCCTCTGCTCCCTGACCGCGGGAGCGGCCGGTCTGCTGCTCGCCGCCAGGCTCGGCGCGGGAGCCCCCACCGTCGGCACCGACGGCGGCTACGACCTGGAGTCCATCGCGGCCGTCGTCCTCGGCGGCACCGCCCTCGCCGGCGGTAAGGGCGGCGTGGCCGGAACGGTCGGCGGCGTCCTCCTCCTCGCCGTCCTGGACAGCGTCTTCAACCAGATGGAGATCGACTCCTTCGCCAAGGACGTGGTGCGGGGCGTCGTCCTCGTCGCCGCCCTGGCGATCTACGCCCGCCGGAGGTTCGCCCGATGAGACGCAACCTGCCCATCTTCGGCGTCCTGGCCGTCCTCCTGGTGGCGATCGCGATCGCCAACCCCTTCTTCCTCGAACCCGAGGGCTTCCTCGCCTTCGTCAAGCGGGCCGCCCCGCTGGCCATCCTCGCCGCCGGCCAGTACTTCGTCATCGTCTCCGGCGAGTTCGACCTCTCCGTGGGCTCGCTCGTCACCGCCGAAGTGGTGATCGCCGCCCGGCTGATCGACGGGGACTCCGGCGCCACCTGGCCGGTCATCCTGCTCCTGCTCGCCTTCGGAGCCCTCATCGGTCTCGTCAACGGGGTGGTGACCACCCTGCTGCGGGTGCCGTCCTTCATCGTGACCCTGGGCTCGCTCCTGATCCTGTCCGGAGCGGTGTTCCTGTGGACCGACGGATCCCCGCGCGGCGCACTCTCCGAGGAGTTCCGCCAGTTCGGCCGCGGCAGCCTGGGGCCGGTCCCCTGGTCGGTCCTCGTCCTCGTCGCCGTCGTCGCCGCCGTCATCGCCCTGATGCGCTCCGACTTCGGGCGCACCCTGATGGCCGCGGGCGACAACCCGACTGCCGCGGGCCTCTCCGGGGTGCGCGTGCTGCGCGTGAAGACGGTGGCCTTCATCCTGTCCGGACTGTCGGCCGCGGTCTGCGCGGTCCTGCTCGGCGGATTCGCCGGCGTGTCCGCCAAGGTCGGCGAGGGCCTGGAGTTCCAGGCCATCACCGCGGTGGTCCTCGGCGGTGTCGTCCTCGGCGGAGGCCGCGGATCCGCCGTGGCCGCCATCGCCGGCGCGTTCACCCTGCAGGCCCTCTTCACCCTGCTCAACCTGTACGGGATCTCCGGCGCCCTGGAATACACCGTCCAGGGGCTCATCCTCGTCATCGCCGTCGCCCTCGGGGCCGTCCAGTTCCCGCGGCGCGCCAAGTCCGCCTCCACCACCGCATAGAGGAAGCATCATGTCGCACATCCAGAGAAGCGTTCTCGCCGCCACCGCAGTGGCCGCCCTCGTCGCGCTGACCGGCTGTTCCAGCGACCTGCCCGGAGGCGGGGCCGGTTCCAGCGCCTCGTCCGACGCCCAGAAGGGCAAGGACGGGGAGAAGAAGACCGGCGAGCAGTCCTCCTTCTTCGTCCAGGCCGACTACGACGCCCAGCTCGCCATGCGGACCAAGCAGCCCACCGGCCCCGCCGACAAGCCGTGGGAGCAGGCCATCGACCCGCAGCCGGTCGACACGGCCGCGTACAAGAAGGCCGGCCCGTACCACCTGTGCTTCTCCAACGCCGCCACCAACAACCCCTGGCGCCAGGTGGGCTGGAAGACCATGCAGGCCGAGGTCGCCCTGCACAAGGAGATCGGCGAGTTCACCGTCCTCGACGCCGAGGGCAAGGACGACAAGCAGATCTCCGACATCGCCGAGCTCCAGGCCAAGGGCTGCGACGCGCTCATCGTCTCCCCGAACACCACCGCCACCCTCACCCCGGCGGTCAAGGGCGCCTGTCCGAAGGTCCCGGTCATCCTCTTCGACCGCGGCGTCGGGACGGACTGCCCGGTCACCTTCATCAAGCCGATCGGCGGCTACGCCTTCGGCGCGGACGGCGCGGAGTTCCTCACCCAGAAGGTCAAGCCCGGCGGGAAGGTCCTCGCGCTGCGCATCTCGCCCGGCGTCGACGTCCTGGAGACGCGCTGGTCGGCCGCGAAGAAGGCCTTCGACGAGAGCGAACTGGACGTCGTGGGGGTGGAGTTCACCGACGGCGACGCCGCCAAGACCAAGAGCATCGTCACCAACTACATCCAGCGCCACGGCAAGATCGACGGCCTCTGGCTGGACTCCGGCGCCACCGCCGTCGCCGCCGTCGAGGCGTTCGAGGACGCCGGCCTGCCCGTCCCGCCGCTCAACGGCGAGGACCAGCAGGACTTCCTGCAGAAGTGGAAGGACGCGAAGCTCACGGCGATCGCCCCGACCTACCCCACGTACCAGTGGCGCACCCCGATCATCGCCGCGCTCAAGGTCCTCAAGGGCGAGAGCGTGCCGAAGGTCTGGAACCTGCCGCAGCCGGCCATCACCGAGGACAAGCTGAACGACTACCTCAAGCCCGGCATGCCGCCCCTGCACTACGCGCTCTGCGGCTGCGAGAAGATGGCGGGCTACCCCCAGAACTGGGGCGGCAAGTAGATGGGTGCCATCGGCGTCAACACCTGGGTCTGGGACTCGCCGTCGACCGACGCCTCGCTCGCCCGGCTCGTCCCGCGCATCGCCCGATGGGGCTTCGACACCGTCGAACTGCCGGTCGAGCAGCCGGGTGACTGGTCCCCCGAGCGTGCCGCCGAACTCCTGCACCACCATGGACTCGGCGCCTCGCTGGTCCTCGTCATGGCCCCCGGCAGGGAACTGGTGGCGGCCTCACCCGAGACGATCCGAGACACCCAGGACTACCTGCGGCACTGCGTCGACGTCGCGGTCGCCGTCGGCTCCCCGACGATCAGCGGCCCCGCCTACGCCTCCGTGGGACGGACCTGGAAGCTCGACGCGGACGAGCGCCGCTCCGTCCTCGCCGAACTGCGCGAGAACCTCCGGCCCGTTCTCGCGTACGCGGGCGAGCGCGGCGTGCGCGTCGGCGTCGAGCCCCTGAACCGGTACGAGACCAGCCTGATCAACACCGTGGAACAGGCCCTCGACGCCCTCCCGGACGAGTGCGGCCTCGCACTCGACACGTACCACCTGAACATCGAGGAAAGGAGCCCCGCCCAGGCGATCCGGGACGCGGGATCCCGCATCGCACTCATCCAGGTCTGCGGCACGGACCGGGGCGCCCCCGGCGCCGACCACTTCGACTGGGCCGCCTTCGCCACGGCGGTCAAGGACGTCGACTACACCGGTCCGCTGGTCATCGAGTCCTTCACTCCGGACAACACCACCATCGCGACGGCGGCCTCCATCTGGCGTCCGCTGGCGACGAGTCAGGACGCGTTGGCCACCGAAGGACTCGCCTTCCTGCGCACCCTGTGACCCCTCTCCACGTGTAGTTCCCTCCCAAGGAGAATCCCCCATGTCACGACCATGGGTGAAGCGCGGCCTCGCCGCCCTCACCGTATCGCTGCTGGGTCTCACCACCCTGCAGGCCGCGCCCGTCCTCGCCCACGAAGGGCACACGGCCGACGCCGAGTTCAAGGTCCTCCTCTTCACCAAGACGGCGGCCGGTGCCTACCGGCACTCCTCCATGGACGCGGCCATCCAGGCCTTCCAGCAGCTCGGTGCCGACAGCGGCATCGAGGTGGTCGAGAGCGACGACGCGAACGTCTTCAGCACCACGGGCCTCAGCACCTACGACGCCGTGGTCATGCTCCAGTCCTCGGGCATGGTCTGGGACACCGAAGCCCAGCGCGCCGCGGCCCAGGAGTTCGTGCGCGACGGCCACGGGATCGTCGCCGTCCACAACGCCACGGACATGAACATCGAGTCCGAGTTCCCCTGGTGGGACGAGGTCGTCATGGCCGGCGCGCACATGACCGCGCACTCCAGCATCGTGCAGGGCACCGCCAAGGTGGCGGACAAGGTGCATCCCTCCACCGTCGGACTCCCGGACCGCTGGGTGCGGACCGAGGAGTGGTACAACTTCGACGAGAACGCGCGCGGCGGCGTGCACGTCCTCGTCACGGCGGACGAGACCACCTACGACGCCGGCGGCGCCAAAATGGGCGCCGACCACCCGATCTCCTGGTGTCGCAACGCCGAGGGCGGCAAGGTCTGGGCCACCGCCATGGGCCACGAGACGGCCTCCTACTCCGAGCCGCTGTTCCGGCAGCACCTCCTCGGCGGCCTCAAGTGGGCCGCGGGCGCGGCCGCGGGCGACTGCGGCGGCACCGTCTCCGACCGCTTCCAGAAGGTCACCCTGGACGGCGCTCCCGACCAGCCCATGCAGCTCGACGTGGCCGCCGACGGCAAGGTGTACTACATCTCCCGCTCGGGCAAGGTCAACGTCATCCACACGCACGACGGCGCGTCCGAGACGCACGTCGCGGGTCAGCTCAGCGTCTACGACGGTGGTGAGGACGGCGGCATCGGCCTGGCCCTCGACCCGGACTTCGCCACCAACCGGTGGATCTACGTCAACCACTCGCCCAGCGGCACCGCCGAGGTCAACCGGGTCACCCGGTTCACCGTCAACGCCGACGACACGCTCGACATGGCCAGCGCCACGACCGTGATCGAGGTCCCGGCCTACCGGGGGTCGGACGAGCCCGGCCACACCGGCGGCAGCCTCGCCTTCGGACCCGGTGGCAACCTCTACGTCGGCGTCGGCGACGACACCAACCCGTTCGAGTCGGACGGCTACGCGCCCATCGACGAGCGGGCGGGCCGCGAGAAGTTCGACGCCCAGCGCTCGTCCGCCAACACCAACGACCTGCGCGGCAAGATCCTGCGCGTGCACCCCGAGGCGGCCGGCGGCTACACGATCCCCGCGGGCAACCTGTTCGCGCCGGGCACCGTCAAGACGCGGCCCGAGATCTACGCGATGGGCTTCCGCAACAGCTTCCGCTTCGCGGTCGACCCGGAGACCGGCTGGATATCCGCCGCCGACTACGGACCCGACGCGAACCAGGAGAACGCGAACCGCGGTCCCGAGGGCACCGTCGAGTGGAACCTGATCAAGGAGCCTGGGTTCTACGGCTGGCCCTACTGCGTCGGTGACAACATCCCCTTCAACGACTACAACTTCGCCACCTCGACCTCCGGCGCCAAGTTCAACTGCGCGGCCCCGGTCAACAACTCGCCGAACAACACCGGTCTGACCACGCTGCCCGCGGCCAAGCCCGCGCAGGTCTGGTACGACTACCACGCCTCGGAGGAGTTCCCCGAGATCGACCTCGCCGGTGGCGCGGCCCCGATGGGCGGCCCGTTCTACCACTACGACGCGGCCAGCACCTCCGAGCGCAAGTTCCCCGAGTACTACGACAAGACTCCCTTCTTCTACGAGTGGAGCCGCAACTTCGTGAAGGAGTTCCGCCTCGACGACGCCGGCGACCTCCTGAAGATCAACCCCTTCGTCGCCCAGCTCGGTCTGCGCGCGCCGATCGACATGAAGTTCGGCCCCGACGGCGCGATGTACCTCGCCGAATGGGGCAACGGCTACGGTCACGCCAACACCGACGACGGCATCTACCGGATCGACTACGTCGCCGGCAACCGCGCTCCGCTGGCCAAGGCGACCGCCTCTCCCGACTCCGGACAGGCTCCGCTGGAGGTCACCTTCTCCTCCACCGGCTCCGCCGACCCGGACCCCGACGACGTGCTCACCTACACGTGGGACTTCGGTGACGGCTCCACGGGCACGGGCCCGAACCCCGCGCACACCTACACCACCAACGGCACCTACACCGCGCGCCTGACGGTCACCGACGCCGACGGCAAGACGGGCACCACCAACATGCCCATCGTCGTCGGCAACACCCGGCCGACGGTCACCTTCACCACCCCGGGCAACGGCCGTGTCTTCTCCTACGGCGACACCATCAACTACCAGATCAGCGTGACCGATCCGGAAGACGGTGCCATCGACTGCTCCGAGGTCGTGGTGACCGCCGCGCTCGGCCACGACAGCCACAGCCACGACACCGGCCAGTACACCGGGTGCAGCGGTTCCATCACCACCGGAGCCTCCGGCCACGACGCCACCGCCAACACCTTCCTCGTGCTGTCGGCCGACTACACCGACAACGGCGGCCTGAAGGGCACCACGAGCGCGACCCTCCAGCCGCGCCTCAAGCAGGCCGAGTACTTCACCGGCCAGTCCGGGGTCCGGATCGTCGACCAGAGCGGAGCCCAGAACGGCAAGCGCATCGGCGACATCTCGGACGGCGACTGGATCTCGTTCAAGCCCCTGAACCTGACCGGCGTCGAGTCGGCCACCTTCCGGGTCTCGGCCCCGTCCCACACCGGTGGATCCATCGAACTCCGGTCCGGCTCGCCGACCGGCGCGCTCATCGCCACCGCTCCCGTCCCGTCCACCGGCGGCTGGGACAACTACGTCAACCTCAACCCCGTCGCGGTCACCGACACCGCCGGAACCCAGACCGTGTACGCGGTCTTCAGGGCACCGTCGGCGGACTCCTTCGACCTGGACTCGATCACCTTCAACGCGCCCGGCACCGGGACGCCCGCCCCGCAGAGCGGTAGCACCTACACCGTGACGAGCGAGCACAGCGGCAAGCGGGTGGACGTGCGGAACGAGTCGAGCGCCGACGGCGCGGCCGTCATCCAGTGGTCGGCGACCAACGGAGCCAACCAGCAGTGGCGGCTCACCGACGCCGGTGCGGGTGCCTTCACCCTCACCGCGCAGCACAGCAACAAGTGCCTGGACCTGGTCTCCAAGAACGCCGCCAACGTCCAGCAGTGGACGTGCGTGGCCGGCGCCTCGGACCAGAAGTGGAAGCTCGTGAGCGCCGGACTCGGCACCTACCGGATCGTCTCGGTGCTCAGCAACAAGTGCCTGAACATCCCCCAGGCCTCGACCGCGGACGACGTCCAGCTGGTCCAGTCGAGCTGCAGCACCACCGCGGCCAGCCAGAAGTGGAGGTTCGGCCAGGTCGGCTGAGCCCCCTCCCGACACCCGGTGCCCGCCCCTCCTGACGGCGGGCGGGCACCGGGCCCCACCCTCCGGCACCCGGTGTCCGCCCGCACCTGACGGCGGACGGGCACCGGGCCCGCCCCTCTCCTCACCCCCCTTCCTCCCCCACCCCCTCCCTCCACCCCTCTTCCTCTCCGCATCCCTTCCCGACCCCAGAGGTGCCTGCGTCATGACACGTCCGATCACCCTCTTCACCGGGCAGTGGGCCGACCTGCCGTTCGACGACGTCTGCCGGCTCGCCGCCGGATGGGGCTACGACGGCCTGGAGATCGCCTGCTGGGGCGACCACTTCGAAGTGGACCGCGCCCTCGCCGATCCCGCCTACGTCCGCCGGAAACGAGAAGTCCTCGACCGGCACGGGCTGGGGGTGTGGGCGATCTCCAACCACCTCGTCGGCCAGGCCGTCTGCGACAACCCCATCGACGAGCGGCACCGGGCGATCCTGCCCGCCCGCCTCTGGTCCGACGACGCCGAGACGGTACGCCGCAACGCCGCGCGCGAGATGGAGGACACCGCCAGGGCCGCCGCCCTGCTCGGCGTCGACACCGTCGTCGGCTTCACCGGCTCCGCGATCTGGCACACGGTCGCGATGTTCCCGCCCGCCACCCCGGGCATGATCGAGGCCGGCTACCGCGACTTCGCCGACCGGTGGCACCCCGTCCTCGACGTCTTCGAAGAGCAGGGCGTCCGCTTCGCGCTGGAGGTCCACCCCAGCGAGATCGCCTACGACTACTGGACCACCCGGCGCACCCTCGAAGCCATCGGCCACCGGGCCTCCTTCGGCCTGAACTGGGATCCCTCCCACATGGTCTGGCAGGACCTCGACCCGGCGAACTTCCTCCTGGAGTTCGCCCACCGCATCTACCACGTCGACTGCAAGGACACCCGCGTCCGCGTCGGCGACGGCCGCCGCGGCAGGCTCTCCTCCCACCTGCCCTGGGGGGACCCCCGCCGGGGCTGGGACTTCGTCTCCACCGGTCGCGGGGACGTGCCCTGGGAGGACTGCTTCCGGGCGCTCAACGCCATCGGCTACACGGGACCGGTGTCCGTCGAATGGGAGGACGCCGGGATGGACCGCCTGGACGGCGCCGCCGAGGCGGTCGGGTTCATCCGCCCCCTCGCCGGGATGAGGCCCCCCGCCGCGTCCTTCGACGCCGCGTTCGCCACCCCCGCACCGAAGGAAGGCACCGCCCATGAGTGACACCCCCGCGCCCGGCACCGGGCGGACCGGCGTCTGGTTCGTCGGCGCCCGCGGTTCGGTGGCGACCACCGCCGTCGTCGGCGCCGCGGCCGTCGCGGCGGGGCTCGTCCCGCCCACGGGGATGGTGGCCGACCTGGCCGAGTTCGCGGACGCCGGGGTGCCGGCGGTCGACCGGCTGGTCTTCGGCGGCCACGACGTGACCGAGGTCCCGCTGCCCAAGCGGGCCGAACAGCTCGCCGCCGGCGGGGTGTTCCCCCCGGCGCTCCTCCCCGCCGTCGCCCGCGCGCTCGAAGCCGCCGACCGCGAGATCCGGCCCGGCGCCCGCACCCCCTCGGACCGCCCCCAGCGGGAGACGGCCGCCGCGCTGGCCCAGGACATCGCCTCCTTCCGCGACCGCCACGGACTCGACCAGGTCGTGGTCGTCGACGTCTCCTCGACCGAGCCGCCGGCCGCCCCGCACCCCGCCCACGACGACCTCGCCGCCCTGGAGGAGGCGCTGGGGGAGACGCCCGGCGTGCTGCCCCCCAGCTCCCTGTACGCCTACGCGGCGCTCCTGGCGGACTGCGGCCACGTGGGCTTCACGCCCTCGCCGGGCCTCCGGCTCCCCGCGCTGCGCGAACTCGCCGCACTCCAGGGCCTGCCGTACGCGGGCAGCGACGGGAAGACCGGCGAGACCCTGGTCCGCACCGCGCTCGGGCCGATGTTCGCCCACCGCGCGCTGCGCGTGCGGTCCTGGTCGGGCACGAACCTGCTCGGCGGCGGCGACGGCGCGACCCTCGCCGACCCCGAGGCGGCCCTCAGCAAGAACACCTCCAAGCGCAGCGGCCTGACCGCCATGCTCGGCGACCAGGTGGAGGGGCTCACCCACATCGACTACGTGCCGAGCATGGGCGAGCTGAAGACCGCCTGGGACCACATCGCCTTCGACGGCTTCCTCGGCACCTCCATGACCCTCCAGTTCACCTGGCAGGGCGTCGATTCGGCACTCGCCGCGCCCCTCGTCCTCGACCTCGCCCGCCTCCTCGCCCGCGCCCGGGAGCACGGGGCCGGCGGGCCGCAGGAGCAGCTCGCCTTCTTCTTCAAGGACCCCGTCCGGGCCGACGGCTCCCCGGCCGAGCACCGCCTGGTCGCCCAGTTCGAGGCGCTGACGGCCTGGTACGCGGAGGCGGGCCGGTGACGGGCGCCGTGACCACGGCCCACGCGCTCGTGGAACTCGTCCGGGCACCGGCCGCGCTCACCGTGCTCGGCGACACCCTCGCGGGCGCCGCCGCCGGCGGCCGCCCGGCCCCGCCGGGGCGGACGGCACGCCTCGCCGCCGCCTCCACCTGCCTGTACTGGGCGGGCATGGCGCTCAACGACTACGCCGACCGCGAGGTGGACGCCGGGGAACGCCCCCACCGCCCGGTCCCCTCCGGCCGGATCAGCCCGCGCACCGCGCTCCTCACCGCCGCCGCGCTCACGGGAGCGGGCCTGACGGCGGCCGCTTCCGCCGGCCGTGACGCCCTGGCCGTCGCCGTACCGCTCGCGGCCACCGTCTGGGCCTACGACCTGGCCCTGAAGAACACGCCGTACGGGCCCGCCGCGATGGCCACCGCCCGGGGCCTCGACGTCCTCATGGGCGCGGGAGTACGGCGGACCCGGCAGGCCCTCGTACCGGCGGCCCTCCTCGCCGGGCACACCTACGCGATCACCGCGGTGAGCCGCGCGGAGACCCTCGGCGCGGCCGCCTCGCTGCCGGCCGGCGCGCTGGCGGCCACCGGCGCGGTCGGCCTGGCCGCCGCCGCCCTGACCCCACCGGCCGCCGCCGGCGCCCACCGGGCCGCGCAGACCGCCCTCCTCGGCGGCTACGTCCTCGCGGCCGGCTCCGCCCAGCTGTCCGCCACGGTCCGCCCCGACCCCACCCGCCTGAAGCGCGCGGTGGGCGCCGGAATCCACG
The DNA here is from genome assembly GCF_042794995.1 of Streptomyces sp. NPDC056503. Classification (NCBI taxonomy): domain Bacteria; kingdom Bacillati; phylum Actinomycetota; class Actinomycetes; order Kitasatosporales; family Streptomycetaceae; genus Streptomyces; species Streptomyces sp. NPDC056503. The sequence goes on along the minus strand of NZ_JBHTST010000004.1, from coordinate 40,795 downwards.
CCATGATCCCGCTGCAGGCGGCGCTCACCGCACGCGGTGGCTCCGTCCGCGCCGCGCTCACGCTCCTCGCCGCCTACCCCCTGGCCCGGAGCCTGTCACGAAAGGTGTCCCCGACATGACCGCTCTGCGCTTCGGCTACGGCACCAACGGCCTGGGCGACCACCGCCTCGACGAGGCGCTGGAGGTGATCGCCGGGCTGGGATACACCGGAGTCGCCCTCACCCTGGACCGCGGCCACCTGGACCCGTACGCCCCGGGCCTGAGCCGCCGGCTCGCCAGGACCCGGCGCAGGCTCACCGCCCTCGGGCTCGGCGTCGTGGTCGAGACCGGCGCCCGCTACCTGCTGGACCCCTGGCGCAAGCACGCCCCCACCCTGCTCGACAGCGACCCCGAAGGACGCGCCCGCCGGCTCGGCCACCTGCGGCGGGCCGTCGGGATCGCCGCCGACCTGGAGGCCGAGGCGGTCTCCTTCTGGAGCGGCACCCCCGAGCCGGGGATGGGCCACGACGAGGCGTTCCGGCACCTCCAGGACGGGTGCGCGGCGGTCGTGGAGGCCGCCGGACTCGTCGGCGTCCGGCTCGGCTTCGAACCGGAACCGGGGATGCTGGTGGCGGACCTCGACGGCTACGAGCGCCTGCGCGAGTCCCTCGGGAACCCGGACGCCTTCGGCCTGACCCTCGACATCGGGCACTGCCAGTGCCTGGAGCCCTTCCCGCCGGACGAGTGCGTCCGACGGGCGGCGCCCTGGCTGGTCAACGTCCAGATCGAGGACATGCGCCGAGGCGTCCACGAGCACCTGGAGTTCGGGCAGGGCGAGATCGACTTCCCCCCGGTCCTGGCCGCGCTGACCGAGGTCGGATACCGGGGACTGGTCTCCGTCGAGCTGCCGCGCCACGGACACAGCGGCCCCCGGACCGCCGCCCGCTCGCTCGACGCCCTGCGCGCCGCCTCGGAACACCCCTGGACGGCCGACGCGGTCCGGCGCGTGCGCGCCGAACCCGCCTCCCTGGCCGAGCTGTTCCCCGTGGCGGCGCGACGGACGGGTGCCGGGGCGGGGGAGGCCGTACGCGCCCGACTGCTCCAGGCGCTGCCCGGTACCGCGCCGGAGCGGGCCGCGGCCCTGGAGGAGGTGTACCGGCGCGGGGACGCGGCCGAGCGGCTCGCGGTGCTGCGTGCCCTTCCGCTCCTCGACCAGGACGGAGCCGTCGGCCCGACGGCGCTGCCCTTGATCGCCGACGCCCTGCGCACCCACGACGTCCGCCTGGTGACGGCCGCCGCCGGCCCCTACGCGGCCCGGTACCTCGACCAGCCGGCCTGGCGCCAGGCCGTACTGAAGTGCGTCTTCATGGGCATCCCGCTGGCCGCGGTCGCGGGTCTGGACCGGCGCACCGACACCGAACTCATCCGCATGTTCACGGCCTTCGCCGCCGAGCGCACCGCCGCCGGCCGACCGGTGCCCGACGACCTGCTGACCCAGCTCGACCTCCACGACACCGGAGAGCGCCATGCGCATCTTTGATCCCCACATCCACATGACCTCCCGCACCACCGACGACTACCGGGCCATGCGGGCCGCGGGTGTCCGGGCCCTCGTCGAGCCCGCCTTCTGGCTGGGCCAGCCGCGCACCTCCCCCGGCAGCTTCCGCGACTACTTCGACACGCTGCTGGGCTGGGAGCCGTACCGCGCCGCCCAGTACGGCATCCGGCACTTCTGCGCGATCGCGCTCAACCCGAAGGAGGCCAACGACCCCCGGTGCCTGCCGGTCCTCGACGACCTGCCCGGATACCTGGTGAAGGACAACGTCGTCGCCGTGGGCGAGATCGGCTTCGACTCGATGACCGACGCCGAGGAGCACGCCTTCACCACGCAGCTGGCACTCGCCCGCGAACACGGCCTGCCCGCCCTCGTGCACACCCCGCACCGCGACAAGGCCGCCGGCACCGCCCGTACGCTGGAGATCGTCCGCGCCGACGGCATCGACCCCTCCCTCGTCGTCGTCGACCACCTCAACGAGGTCACCGCCCCCCTCGTCGCCGCCTCCGGATGCTGGATGGGCTTCTCCATCTACCCCGACACCAAGATGGACCCCGACCGGATGGTGGCCATCCTGGAGCGGCACGGCACGCGCCGCGTCCTGGTCAACTCGGCGGCGGACTGGGGCCACAGCGACCCGCTGCGCACCCACGCGACCGCCCTCGCCATGCTCGACGCCGGGTTCACCCGGGACGACGTGGACCAGGTGCTGTGGCGCAACCCCGTCGAGTTCTACGGGCAGAGCGGCCGGCTCGTCCTGGGTGACATCGAACCCCAGGCGGAGGAGCCGCTGTTCGCCGGGAACTCGATCCGGAGGGGCGGCAGCTGATGCGCCTGCGCCACCCCGGCGGCGACCTCGTCCACCTGGGCTACTGCACCAACGTGCATCCGGCCGAGGACCTCGACGGCATCCTCGCCCAGCTCGACGCCTACGCCCTCCCCGTCCGCGCACGCCTGGAGGAGCCCGTCCTGGGCGTCGGGCTGTGGCTCGCCCACCAGGTCGCCGCCGCGCTCGCCGCCGACGCCCGCCTGACCCGGCGGCTGCGCGCCGAGCTCACCGCCCGCGGACTGGAGGTCGTGACCCTCAACGGCTTCCCGTACGGAGGCTTCCACCAGCCCGTCGTCAAGCACGCGGTGTACCGGCCCGACTGGACCTCGCCCGAACGGCGCCGCTACACCGCGGACCTGGCCCACGTCCTCGCCGGGCTCCTGCCCGACGACGTCGGGGAGGGCAGCATTTCCACCCTCCCGTTCGGATGGGGCGCCGACTGGCGACCGCACCACTCCGACCTGGCGGCACGTCAGATCCGCCTGCTCGGTGCCGAACTCGGCGAGATCGGCCGACGGACCGGCCGGACCGTGCGGGTCGCGTTCGAGCCGGAACCGGGATGCGTCGTGGAGACGACCACGGACGCGGTACGGCACCTGTCGGACCTCGACCCCCGTCACTTCGGCCTCTGCCTGGACGTCTGCCACCTCGCCGTGGCCTTCGAGACGCCGGACGAGGCACTGGGCAGGCTGGCCCGGGCGGGCATCCCCGTGGTCAAGACGCAGGTCTCCTGCGCCCTGCACGCGGAGGACCCGGCGGACCCCGCCACCCGCGCCGCGCTCGCCGCCTTCGCCGAACCCCGCTTCCTGCACCAGACGCGGGCGGCGCGGGCCGCCGCCGGGACGGACGACCTGCCGCAGGCGCTCACGGGCCCCGGGGCCCTCGACACCACGCGGCCCTGGCGGACCCACTTCCACATCCCCCTCCACGCCGACCCGGCACCCCCGCTCACGTCGACCCGGCCGGTGCTCCGTGCCGCCCTCGCCGCGCTGCTGCGCGCCGACACCCCGGTCACCCGGCACTTCGAGACGGAGACCTACACCTGGTCGGTGCTGCCGCGGCCCCCGGCCGACAGCGCCGGCCTGGCCGACGGCATCGCCGCCGAGCTGGCGTGGGCCCGCGACGAACTGCTCGGCCTCGGACTGACCGCCCCCGAACCCGCACCGGCCCGTTCGGCCGATCCGAACAGGAGTGTCCGATGAGCGTCGTCGTCCTCGATGTCGTGGGGCTCACCCCGCGCGTGCTCGCCCACATGCCCCGCCTGCGGGCCGTGGCCGACCCGGGGTTCACCGCACCGCTCGACACGGTGCTGCCCGCGGTCACCTGCTCGGTCCAGTCCACCTTCCTCACCGGGCTGACGCCCGCCGGGCACGGCATCGTCGGCAACGGCTGGTACGACCGCGACATGGGCGAGGTCGCCTTCTGGCGGCAGCACAACGCCCTGGTGCGGGGCGAGAAGGTCTGGCAGACCGCCCGGCGCACCCGTCCCGGTCTCAAGGTCGCGAACATCTGCTGGTGGTACGCCATGGGCGCGGACGTCGACATCACCGTCACCCCCCGCCCCGTCTACCACTACGACGGCCGCAAGTCCCCCGACTGCTACACGGTCCCGGCCGACCTGCGCGACAGCCTCACCGCCGAGCTGGGACCCTTCCCGCTCTTCGACTACTGGGGTCCGAAGGCCGGCATCGCCTCCTCCCGGTGGATCGTCGACGCCACCCGGCGCGTCCTCGCGGACCACGACCCGGACCTCACCTTCGTGTACGTCCCCCACCTCGACTACGACCTCCAGCGGCACGGCCCGAACTCCCCCCGGGCGCGGGCCGCCGCCGGCGAACTCGACACCGTCCTGGCCCCTCTCCTGGACGCCCTGTCGGAGCGGGGGAGCACGGTCGTGGTGCTGAGCGAGTACGGCATCACGGAGGTGCGGCGTCCCGTCGACATCAACCGGGTCCTGCGCCGCGAGGGCCTGCTGGACGTGTACACCCAGCAGGGCATGGAGTACCTCGACCCCTGGACCTCCCGCGCCTTCGCCACCCCCGACCACCAGGTCTCCCACGTGTACGTCGCCGATCCCGCGGACCTGACACGCGTACGGGAGCTGCTGCTGGCGACGGAGGGGGTCGAGGAGGTCCTGGACCGGGACGACCAGGAGAAGGCCGGGCTGCACCACGCCCGTGCCGGGGAACTGGTCGCCGTCGCCTCCGCCGACAGCTGGTTCACCTACTACTACTGGCTGGACGACGAGCGGGCCCCGGACTTCGCCCGCGGCGTGGAGATCCACCGCAAGCCCGGCTACGACCCGGCCGAGCTGTTCTTCGATCCGGCCGATCCGCTGGTCATGGCGAGGGCGGCCATGACCATGGCCAAGTTCAAGATGGGCGTACGGACCGCCATGTCCGTCGTCCCCACCGACCCGTCCTGCGTCCGGGGAAGCCACGGCCGCCTCCCGGAGGACCCGGACGACGGCCCCGTCCTGCTGTGCTCCAGCCCGGCGGGCACCCGGGAACGCTTCCACGCCACCGAGGTGAAGGAGTTCCTGCTCTCCTGCCTGGCCGACGCGGCCGAGAGCTGACGCCCGCGGACGGAGGAGAGGAGCCGGCTCACGGACATCCCCCGGCCGGAGGAGCCGAGCCGCCCCCTCGCCGCCTCCGGCCGGGCAGGACGATCACCCACCCGCACGCCCCGTCCTCCTCCCTGGGGGACACGACACAGGTCAGGTACTCCATGATTCCAAGAAGACGAGAAGGAACGCCGGAACGGTGCCTTCCGAGCCGGGACCCGGACCGGAGGAAGGGGAGGGCCGGGCGTGCCCGCCCGAGGAACCGCCTGGTGTCCGTGTGCATGGCGGTGGTGCTGGGCGTCGGGGCGTACCTGGTGCCCGTGCTGGCCAGCCCTCCGACGGCGGCCGCGGCGGAGCCCACCGGTTCGCTGGCGCCGGTCACCGACGGGTTCGGCTCCTCGCTCGGAAGCAACTGGCGGACGGTCGGCGGGTCCTGGCGGACCAGGTCCGGCGTGCTGAGGGGCAGCGGTGAGCTGCGGCGCCCGCTGTGCGCCTGCGGCCCGGACGAGGAGCTCCGAGAGGCCCGCGTCTCCCTCCGGTTCAAGGTCCCGGCCTCCTCCACGGACTCGTGGGCCTCGGTGGCGGTGGCGCTGAACGGGGCAGGCGACGACGAGAGCCTGTGGGTGACGGCGCTGCCCTACCAGTCGGGTCCGCGGATCCAGATCATGCGCAGGACCTCCAGCGGCGAGACCACGTACGCGGAGACGCTGCGCGACACCACCCTGACGCCCGGCTCCTGGTACCGCCTCGAACTGGAATGGCGTCACGGCATCGCGTTCGCACGCGTCTGGGCGGACGGAAGCGCGCGCCCCGCGACGCCCATGGCCGGCCATGTGCTCGACGCGGTCGACTTCCATCCGGTCTCAGGAGGCATCCGCACCTACGGCCTGCCCTCCGTGGACGCGGACGACTTCTCGGCGACCTGGCTGACCAAGGGCGACCTGCGGAGCGTCACCGACAAGGGCGGTTTCGCTCCCCTCTCGCAGAACCTGGTGGCGCCGCCGACGTACAGCGCGGACAGACTGCCCAAGCCGGTCATCGACGGCAACCCCGAGTGGAAGACCCTGTACGACGAGGCGTGGTCGATCCTTCACGACAGCCACCTCAGGAGGCCCGTGTCCACCTCGCCGTTCGTCCGCACCTACATGGACGAGGCGTTCGACACGGACATCGTCTTCCAGTGGGACACGATCTTCATGACCTTGTACGGGCGGTACATGGGCGGCGATTTCGACGCGATGGGTTCGCTGGACAACTGGTACGCGATGCAGGAACCCACGGGTGCCATCTGGCGCATCTACGTCGAGAGCAGCGGGGCCCGGCACCCCTGGGCCGACGGAGCGAGCGCGGTCAACCCGCCGCTGTTCGCCTGGGCCGAGCTCAAGTCGTACCAGATGACCGGTGACCTCGCCCGGGTGCGCCGGGTCCTCCCCGCCCTGCAGGCCTACGCCGACTGGGTCTCCGTCGGCCGCTGGTCCCAGGAGGCCCCGCACCAGCTGTACTGGAACAACGGCGTGGGCAACGGCATGGACAACCTGCCGACCCAGCCCGGCCACGGCGGAGACGGATACGGCACCGGGCAGGTCGACATGAGCAGCCAGATGGTGCTGATGTGGGACAGCCTGGCCCAACTCCACGCGGCGACCGGGGACACGGCACGGGCCGAGGACTCCGGGGCCCTGGCCGACGCCACCGCCGACCGCGTCAACCGGTTCTCCTGGAACGAGACGGACGGCCGCTACTACGAGCTGACCAGCGCGAACGAACAGTGGAAGATCGACAGCATCGCGGGCTTCTGGACTCTCGTGAGCGGGGTGGCCCCGAGCGACCGCGCCCAGCGCCTGGCCGGCGCGCTCACCGACACCCGGAAGTACTGGACCGACATGGTCTTCCCCGCCCTGGCGAAGGACGAGCCGGCGTACCGCACGCACGGAGAGTACTGGCGGGGCGGTGCGTGGGCACCGACCAACTACGCCACGATCAAGGGCCTGAAGACCTCGGGCAACGCGGCGCTGGCCCGGGCCGCCGCGGAGAAGTACCTCGCGGGACTGGCCGAGGTGTACGACTACACGGGCACCCTGTGGGAGACGTACGCGCCCGAGAGGCAGCCCGGGTCCTGGATCACCGGCTCCCGGAGCGAGGGCGGCCCGGTGGTGGCGCCGGGCAAGTCCCTCGACGCCTCCGCCACGTATCTCTCACCCGCGACCACCTCGTGGGGTGACGGGGCCAACTCCACGGGAGGCACGGACAACATCTCCAAGTCGGACTTCGTGGGCTGGACCGGCCTGGGCCCCATCGCCCTGCTGATCGAGGACGTCATCGGCATCGAGGTCGACGCCCCGCACCGGACCATCGACTGGCGTCTCACCCGCACCGACCGCAACGGGGTACAGGACCTCTCCCTGGGGTCTCTCGGCACGGTGTCGCTCGTGGCCGACGCGCGCTCCGGTGAAGCCAGTCCGGTCCGGGTGTGTGCGACGAGCACGGCCTCGGAGCCTCTGACCTTGAACATCAAGGACAGTGCGGGGCAGACGCGGACGGTCACCATCGCCGCCCACGCCTCCGGCCAGTGCCAGACCGTCTGAAATAAGCCCGGTCGTGCTTCGACCGGCCCGATGCCACGGTCATGGCGGGGGTCGCCATGACCGTGGCCGAGTTCCGGCTGGGGTGGTTCTCGGGGAGGGGCGCGTCGAAAATCAGGGCGCCACCATAGAAGATGTCGCCGCGGATCGCGGATCGCGGATCGCGGATCGCGGATCGCGGCGTCGCTGCCGAGCTGCATCAGCTGGGCGGCGAGGACGACGGACACGCAGAGGAATCGGCCCAGGGCCTCCGAAGGAAACGGCCTAGAACTATTGATCACGAGCGTCGTCAACGCTGTTGGTCTTGATCATGGCGAAGACCTCCGGTGTGGTGAAGGCGTCTAGGCTTCACCCCACACGGAGGTCCTTTCGGCGGCAACATCCCCCACAGCGACAGATGGCGAACCGCTACACGATCACGGGCGCCGGCAGCGTGGTCGACGAACGGGTCTACAAGGGCCGGGGCACAAGCGCCCTCGACATCGTCTGCGGTCAGGTAAGCAACAAGCCGGCCCGATACTTCCTGTCCACCCGACTCACCCACCGGATGCTTGTCACCAACATCCGGCCCACCGTCACTGACGGCGAGCGCGACCAGACCATCTCCGAGTTCGCCCGGAAACCGGCGAGCGCCGACCCGTTCCGCGAACTCGAGTCCCTGCCCCGCCGCCCCGCAGCGCACCGCGGCCGAGGTCATGGCACGAGCGGCGTGGGCACCGCCTACAGGCCCTTAAACGGCCCCATCAGCACATCGTCTTCCTCGCCCAGCCCGACCCGGACGAAGAGCGCTACCTCGACGAGCTCACGCACGACGACGACGACTTCACCGCCCTGAAGGGCACCGCCGTCTGGGAAAAGGTCCTTGCCGTAGGGGAGTTCACCCCCAGGGCGCTGCAGCACAACCTTCGCGACCAGGACTACGGCAAGACCCTCTTTCACCTGTTTGCGTAGACCTGTTTCTTGTGACGCATCACGTGGAGTGCGTGGCGATCCTTGAGCCGGTGAAGTAGGGGCACCAGGTGCAACTGCCTGACTGATGCCTCGCCCGGTTCCCCTTCGGAGGGGTGCGGACGCCCTAGCGTGAAGGTGGCTTCGGTGTGGTCGATGGGGACGGGTGGGTATGGCTGGAGAAGCGGTTCGGGAGTTTCCTTCGGTGCTTCCCCTGGGGGAGCCGTGCTCGCCGCCGGGGGAGTGCGTGACGGTGCGGCGGACGGTGCGGTTGGCCGGCGGTGTGGCGGAGCGGCTCCGGGACGGGCGGGGGCTGCTGGTCGCGGCGGTGGCGCTGCTCGCGGGGCGGTACTGCGACGGTGACGGGTTCCGGGTCGGGGTCCGGCGGGGGGGACGGGCGGGAGTCCTGGACGTTTCCCTGCCGGCCGGGGGCTCGGTCGGTGAGCTCTGTGGCGCCGTCGGGGCGGGACTGGCCGGGGGCTGGGTCGCCGGTGGGTCGGAGGCCGTCGAGGGGCTTCGGGTCCGCTGTGTGGTCGACGGGGCGGTCGAGGGGGTGGCCGGGGACGAGGTGGTGTTCTCCGGTGAGGCCACCGCGGAGGGGTTCTCCGTGTTCCTCGACTGTCATGAGCATGGCTTAGCGGGCGGGTTCGGCGAGCGGATGCTCGGGCATCTGGCGCATCTGCTGGAGCAGATGGCCGAGGACGCCGACCGGCCCGTCGCGCGGCTGAGGGTGCCGAACCGGGCCGAGCAGGCGCTGTTGTCCGGGTTCAACGAGACGCGGCGGGACTACCCGCGGGACGCCTCGATCGTCGCGCTCTTCGCCGAACAGGCGGCCGCCCGGCCCGAGGCGGTCGCCGTGCGGAGCGAGGGCGAGGCGGTCACGTACCGCGAACTGCACGAGCGCGCCGAGAAGCTGGCCGGAGTGCTGTACGCCCTCGGAGTGCGGGCGGGGAGCCGGGTCGCCTTCACGCTGGACAAGTCGCCGCTCGTGCTCGTCGCGATCCTCGCCATCCTGCGCGTCGGCGCCGTGTACGTGCCCGTCGACCGGGCCGTCCCCGCCAACCGCCGGGACTTCCTCCTCGCCGACAGCGGTGCGGGTCTTCTGCTGGCGGAGGGGGAGGAGGCCGTCGTCGGCGGCGTTCCCGTGCTGGACCCGGGCGACGTGGCGGAGGGAGAGGGGGAGGGGGTGTCCCTTCCCGACCTCGGCGGGGTGGCCGGTGAAGCCGCCTACGTGATGTACACCTCCGGGACCACCGGGCGGCCCAAGGGCGTTCTGGTCGGCCAGCGGGCCGTGCTGCGGCTGGTGCTGGGGACCGACTACGTGCGGCTCTCCGAGGGCTCGGCGATCCTCCAGACCGGGGCGCTCGCCTTCGACGCCACCACCTTCGAGTTCTGGGGGGCGCTCCTCCACGGCGGCACGGTGGTGTTCGCCCCCGAGGGCACGGTGCTGAGCGCGGCGGAGCTGAAGGCCGCCATCGCCCGGTACGGCGTGAACACGCTGTTCCTCACCACCGCCCTCTTCCACCAGCTCGTGGAGCAGGACGCCGGGGTGCTGGCGGGGTGTCAGGTGCTGGTCGGCGGCGAGATGCTGTCCTCCGGGCACGTCGCGCGGGCCATGGACGCCTGTCCCGGTAGCTCCTTCGTCCACGTGTACGGGCCGACCGAGAACACCACGTTCTCCGTCGCGCACCCGATCACCCGGCGCTACACCGGACGGGTTCCCATCGGGCGGCCGATCGCCAACTCGACGGCGTACGTCATGGACCGGCACGGCAACCCACAGCCGCTCGGCGTGCCCGGCGAGCTGTACGTGGGGGGCGACGGGCTGAGCGAGGGGTACCTCGGACGGCCCGAGCTGACCGACCGGGCGTTCGTGCGCGGCGGGATCGACGGCGTCGAGCGGCTCTACCGGACCGGTGACGTCGTGTGCTGGACCGGCGACGGGGAGCTGGACTTCCTGGGACGGGTCGACCACCAGGTCAAGGTGCGCGGCTTCCGGATCGAACTCGGCGAGATCGAGAGGCAGTTGGTGCTCCTCGGTGGAGTGCGCGAGGCCGTCGTGCTGCTGGAGGAGCGGGAGGGCGGGGCGGCCTCGCTGCGCGCCTATGTCACCGGCGGCGTACCGCTCGATCCCGGCGAACTCCGGGACGGCCTGCGGGCGGAGCTCCCCGAGTACATGGTGCCGTCGTCGTTCGTCCAGGTCGAGGCGATGCCGTTGACGCGGAACCAGAAGATCGACCGGGCGGCGCTCGCCGCCCTCGCGCCGGCGGCGGCGGTCCGTCCGGCCGATCCGGCCGCCGAGCCGGGGCGGCGGTTGCCGCGCACGGAGCGGGAGGTCCTGGTCGCCGGGGTCTTCGCCAGGGTCCTGGGGGTCGAACAGGTCTTCCTGGACGACGACTTCTTCGACCTCGGCGGGCACTCGCTGCTCGCGATGCGCCTCTGGAGCGGGCTGCGCTCCGCGCTGGGGGTCGAGATCGAGCTGCGGCAGATCCTCGACGCCCCGTCGGTGGCCAGGCTCGTGGCCGGCCTCGACGACGGGCGGACCGGCGGCCCGGCCCGCCCGAAGCTGGCCGGTCGGACGAGCTGACGCGCGTACGCGGTCCTGTCCTGATGCCGGCGGAGGGTCTTTCGTGCCCTGCCGGGCCGACGTGTACCGGGCCGGTGTGTTCCGGGCTGACGTGACCCGGGCCGACCTGTCCTGACCCGAGCCGAGCCGAGCCGAGCGTTTTCTTCTGATGGGGAGTGGTGTGCGTGTTTCCTCTGTCGTCCGCGCAGCAGCGACTGTGGTTCTTCAACCAACTCGAAGGGCCCAGCGCCGCCTACAACGTGCCCGTGGTGATCCGGATCGGCGGCGACCTGGACGTGCCGGCCCTGGAGGCGGCCCTCGGCGACGTCGTGGAGCGGCACGAGATCCTGCGGACCGTCTTCGTCCCGGTCGGCGGGGAGCCCCGGCAGCGCGTGCTGCCGCTCGACGACGCGCGGCCGACGTGCCGCCCGGTGGACGTCGGGGCGGAGCGGGTCGAGGGCGAGCTGCGGGAGCTGGCGCGGCAGCCGTTCGACCTGGAGGGCGACCGGCTCCTGCGGGTGCGGCTCCTGCGGGAGGCGCCGGACCGACACGTGCTGGCCCTCGTGCTGCACCACGCGGTGTGCGACGGGTGGTCGATGACCCCGCTGCTGCGTGACCTCGGCACCGCGTACGCCGCGCGGAGCGGCGCCGGCGCGCCCGTCTGGGAGCCGCTGCCCGCGCAGTACTCGGACTACACGCTGTGGCAGCGACAGCTGTTGGGCGGCGAGGACGATCCCGAGAGCCTGTCCAGTCGTCAGCTGCGCTACTGGTCAACGGAGTTGGCCGACCTGCCGGAGGAGCTGCGGCTGCCCTTCGACCGGGTGCGGCCGCCCGTCGCGAGCCAGCGGGGCGGCGCGGCCGCGTTCGCGATCACCTCGCAGGCGCACGGCGCGCTCGCCGGGCTCGCCCGGGAGACCCGCAGCACGCTGTTCATGGTGGTGCAGGCGGCCGTCGCGGCGCTGTTGTGGCGGCTGGGCGCGGGGCACGACATCCCGCTCGGCACCCCCGTCGCCGGGCGTACCGACGAGGCGCTCGACGATCTCGTGGGGTGCTTCATCAACACCCAGGTGCTCCGCGTCGACGTCTCCGGCGAGCCGACCTTCCGCGAGCTGGTCCAGCGGGTGCGGGAGACCAACCTCGCCGCCTACGAGCGTCAGGACCTGCCCTTCGAGCGCATCGTGGAGGCCCTGAACCCGGTCCGTTCCCGGGCCCGCCACCCGCTCTTCCAGGTCGGCGTCGAACTGCACAGCGGCGGCATGGCCCTCGACCTGGCGGGACTCGACACCCGGGTCGGGCTCCTCCCGTCGGGCGTGGCGCGGTTCGACCTGTCCGTCGTGCTGCGCGAGCCGGCCGGCGGCGCCCCCGACGGCCTCGGCGGGACCCTGGAGTACGCGACGGACCTCTTCGACGCCCGTACCGCGGAGGCGTTCGCGGAGCGGCTCGTCCGCTTCGTGGACGAGGTCGCGGCGGACCCGGACCGCGGGCTCGCCGACGTCGACATCCTCACCCCGGACGAGCGGGAGACGCTCCGCCGGAGCGCCGACACGGAGGAGGAGCAGCCGGACGTCACGGTCGTCGGCCGCTTCGAGGAGCAGGTCGCCCGGACCCCGGACGCCACCGCGCTCGTGGCCGGGGACGTCCGGCTCAGCTACGCCGAGCTCAACGCCTGGGCCAACCGGCTCGCGCACCACCTGCTCGACAGCGGCGTGGGCCCCGAGAGCGTCGTCGGCGTGGCGCTGCCGCGGACGGCGGTGGCCGTCGTCGCGTGGCTCGCGGTCGGCAAGGCGGGCGGCGTCTACCTCCCGATCGACCCGCAGAACCCGCTGGAGCGGATCAGGAGCATCCTCGGCGAGGCCGCCCCCGCCGCCCTGGTCACCACCGAGCGGCTGGCCGCCGACGTGAAGGACGCGGTGCCCTCCCGCGTCCTGGTCACCGAGCACCGGCAGCCGCACCGCCCGGACCACGACCCGACCGACGCGGACCGGCCCGGACCGCTGCTCCTCGACCACGCCGCGTACGTGATCTTCACCTCCGGGTCCACGGGGCGGCCCAAGGGCGTCACGGTGCTGCACCGCGCCCTCGCCAACCTCTGGGAGTACCACACCCGGGTGACCTTCCCGCCGCCCGCGACGCCGGAGGACCGGCTCGGGGTGGCCCTCTCCGCCTCGCTCGCCTTCGACACCTCGTGGGAGGGCATGCTGGCCCTGATCGCCGGCCACGAGCTGCACCTGCTGGACGAGAGCCTCCGGCGGGACCCGGCCCGCATGGTCGCCCATCTCGCCGCGCACGGCATCAAGCAGCTGGACGTCACGCCCAGCTTCGCGCAACAGCTGCTGGAGGAAGGGCTGTTGGAGGGCGAGACGGCCCCCAGGACCCTGATGCTGGGCGGCGAGGCGGTCGGCGAGGCCCTGTGGAGCCGGCTGAGCGCCGTACCCGGCACGACCGTCTACAACTACTACGGTCCCAGCGAGTTCTGCGTCGAGGCGGCCGGCTGCGCGCTGCACGAGCACCCCACCGCGACCATCGGCCGCCCCCTGCGGAACTCCCGCGTCCACGTGCTCGACGAGCGGCTCAGGCCGGTGCCGCCCGGGGTCGTCGGCGAGCTGTACCTCGCGGGCGCCAACCTCGGGCGCGGCTATCTGAACCGGCCCGGCCTGACCGCGGAGCGCTTCGTCGCGGACCCGTTCGGGGCGCCGGGCGAGCGGATGTACCGCAGCGGAGACCTGGGGCGCTGGACCCCGGACGGGTACCTGCTCTTCGAGGGGCGCGCCGACGGCCAGGTCAAGCTGCGGGGCTTCCGCGTCGAGACCGGGGAGATCCAGGCGGTCGCCCTCGGCCACCCGACGGTCGGGGACGCGGCGGTCGTGGTGCGCGAGGACACGCCGGGGGACCAGCGGGTGGTCGCGTACGTCGTCCCCGCCAAGGGGGCCCGTATCGACACCGCGGCCCTGCGCGCCGATCTCGCCGGCCGGCTGCCGGACTACATGGTCCCCGCCGCGTTCGTCGTCCTCGACGCGCTGCCGCTGACCCGGAACGCCAAGCTCGACGAGCGCGCGCTGCCCGCCCCGGAGTACCTCGCCGAGTCCGCCGGCCGGCCGCCCGTGACCGAGAGGGAGAGGAGCGTCGCCGCGCTCTTCGCCGAGATCCTGAAGCTGGACGAGGTCTCCCTGGACGACAACTTCTTCGAGCTCGGCGGGCATTCGCTCTTCGCCACCCGGCTGGTGAACCGCATCAGGACCGAACTGGGCCTGGAAGTCGACCTGATGGCCCTCTTCGAGACCCCGACCGTCGCGGGCGTCGTGGCGAGCCTGGAACGGAGCGGTACGTCCGGGGCCCGCCCGCGCCTGCTGCCCCGCGCCTGACCGCGGACCGGATACGCGGAGGACGCCCGGGGGAGAGGCCCCCGGGCGGGAGCGACCCCCGGCGCGGAGGACGGCCGGGGGGAGACCCCGGCGGGACGCCCGGCGCGGAGGGCGCCCGCCGGGGACACACGCCCCGCCGGGGAGACGCCCCGGCCGGGGACACGCGCCCGGCCGGGGAGACGCCCCCGCCGGGGAGACGCCCCGGCGGGGCAGACGAGGAGACGGGACCACCATGACACCCGAGATCGACGCGTGCTTCGCCGCCCTCAGGGCCGAGCACGGGGCGGACTCGCTCGACCGCGTCGAGGAGATGCTCCAGCCCAGGCGCCGCAGCGAGCACCGCCACCCCCTCCAGGCCGCCGCGAAGTGGGTGCTGCCGGGAATCCCGCAGCTCCCCTGGCACGACCCGTACGGGCACCCGGAGATCCTGCCGCTCGTCAAGGCCCTGGAGGCGGCGCACCCGGAGATCAAGGCGGACCAGGAGCGGGCCTGGGCGTCGAGCCGGGAGCGGTTCTCCGACTACGAGCACTACCTGGTGCGGCAGCGCGACTGGCAGGCGCTCTACCTGTACCGGGACGGGCGGCTCGCCGAGGAGGCGGCGCCGCTCGCCCCGACCGCGTACGCCGTGATGGAGGAGCACGCGGTGGGGACGGGGCTGATCTGTCCGCTGCTCGAATCGCACTTCTCCACGCTGCTGCCGGGCGCCGCGATCGCGCCCCACTGCGACCTGTGGAACTTCAGCATCAACCTCCACCTGGCCATCGACATCCCCGACGGCGCGGGAATCCGCGTGGCCGACGAGACCCGGAGCTGGGAGGAGGGGAAGTGCCTGCTCTTCGACTATTCCTTCGAGCACGAGGCGTGGAACGACGGCGACCGCACCCGCACCTGCCTCCTCGCCGACCTCTGGCACCCGGACACCACCCTGCCCGAACGGGCCGCCCTCACCGTCCTCATGACGGAGATCCAGCGCATGATGGCCTGACCCGAAGGACACAAGGACCATGACCGAGACCACGGCACTCGACCACGTCGACCTCGCCGACCCCCAGCTCTTCGCGGACCCCGACCACCACGGGCTCTTCCGGCGGCTGCGCGACCACGACCCCTTGCACTGGAACCCCGAAGGCGTCGAGCCGGGGTTCTGGTCGGTGACCCGCTACGAGGACTGCCTGGCCGTCCAGAAGGACTCCGTCACCTTCAGCTCGGCCGGCACCAACGTCCTCGGTCAGCAGCGCTGGACGGGCGACGAGGGATCCGGCCGGATGCTCACCCACACCGACGGCAGGCGCCACACCGAGCTGCGCCAGATGGTCAACCAGTCCTTCACGCCCCGGGCCGTCGCCAAGCTCGAACCCTATCTGCGGTCGGTCATCGGGCACTCCCTCGACCGGGCCCTGGAGGAGGGCGAGGTCGACTTCGTCGACACGGTGGCCCTGCTCCCCATCGCCTCCATCGCCGCCCTGCTCGGCGTCCCGAAGGAGGACTGGGAGCTGCTGCTCGGCCTGACCAGCGCGGCCTTCGGCTCGGCCGACCGCGAGCTCCAGACCTCCCCCGACGCCCGGGTCAGCGCGGCCGTCGCCCACAGCCGGCTCCTGCTCTACTGCCAGGACCTCATGGACCAGCGCAGGGTCGCGCCGCGGGACGACCTCGTCACCCGCCTCGTCGAGGCCCAGCGGGACGGGCTGCTGAGCGAGGAGGACGCGATGCTCTTCTTCGACCTGCTGCTGCTCGGCGGGAACGAGACCACCCGGCACGGTGCCGTCGGCGCGCTGCTCGCGCTCATCGAGTCCCCCCGGCAGTGGGAGCTCCTGCGCGCCGACCGGAGGCTGCTGAACTCCGCCGTCGCGGAGGTGCTGCGGTACGTGTCGCCCAGCAAGCACGTGCTGCGCCGGGCCGAGCGCGACGTGGAGCTGCACGGCCGCCGGATCGAGGCGGGCCAGGACGTGGCGATCTGGCACTTCTCGGCCAACCGGGACGAGCGGGCGTTCCCCGACCCGGACGTCTTCGACATCACCCGGAAGCCCAACGCGCACCTCGCGCTCGGTTCCGGCCCCCACTACTGCCTCGGCGCCTCGCTCGCCACGCTCGAACTCGGCTTGTACCTGGACGAGTTGTGCAACCGGGTCGCCTCGGCGACGGTCCTCGCGCAACCCGCCCTGCTCGCCACCTCGGTCATCAACGGCTACAAACACCTCCGAGTGCGGCTGCTGCCCGCGTGACCGCCCCGCCGGTCACCAGAAAGGAACCCCTGTGGAAGGCCAAGCCTCCGCGCCGGCCGAGGCCGAGGTGCGGGAGCCCCGTTCGCTCCTGCGGAACAGACACTTCCTGCTGTTATGGGCGGGCCAGACGGTCGGCGAGCTCGGCGCCCGCATCACCACGGTGGTCGTCCCCCTGGTCGCGGCCACCACCCTGCACGCCAGCGCCTTCCAGATAGCCCTGCTGACGTCCTTCGCCTGGCTGCCGTTCCTCTTCTTCTCCCTGCCGGCCGGGATCCTCGCGGACCGACTGGACCAGCGGAAGCTGATGGTCGGCTGCGACCTGGGCCGAGTGGCGCTGATGACCTCGGTGCCGGTCGTCGCCGGTCTCGGGGAGCTGCCGCTGTGGTACCTGTACGTCGTCGTCAGCGCGTCCGGCATGCTGTCCGTGCTGTTCAGCGTGGCCTACCGGGCCCGGATGCCCGTCGTGGTCAAGGCGCACCACCTCGCCGACGGCACGGCCAAGCTGGAGACGAGCCGGGAGTTCGCCGAGTTCACCGGACCGGCGCTCGGAGGCCTCCTGGTGGACCTCTTCGGCGCCACCCGGGCCTTCCTCGGCAACGGCCTCGCCTACCTGGTGAGCGCCGTGACGCTGTGGTTCGACCGGACCCCTGCCGCCGAGGATCCCGCGGAGGAGACCGAGGCGGCCGAGGAGCGCGAGCCGCTGCGGAAGGAGGTGGCCGAGGGGCTCGCCTTCATCCGGGGCCGGAGCGAGCTGCTCGCCATCCTGGCCTGCTCCACCACCTCCAACTTCTTCGTGATGGCGGTGAGTTCGCTCGGCGTCACCTTCATGGTGCGCGAACTGGACGCGCACTCCTGGATGGTGGGTCTGGCCTCCAGCATCAGCGCCGTGGTCGGCATCGCCGTGGGACTCGTCGCCAACCGCGCCATCCAGCGGATCGGCACCGCCCGGGCGATCCGGCTCGCCATGGCCGTGCCGGGCCCGCTGTACCTGCTGATGCCCCTGGCGCCCGCCGGCTGGGGTTTCGTGCTCTACGGCTGCGGTCTCGCCGCGTTCTCCGTCAACGCGGTGCTGTACAACGTCGCCGCCACCTCCTACCGGCAGCGGATCACGCCCTCCCACCTGCTCGGGCGGGTCAACGCCTCGTTCCTGTGGATCTGTTACGGGGTCATCCCGCTCGGCGCCCTCTTCGGCGGCGCGATGGCCGCCTGGTTCGGTCTGCGGACCGCGCTGCTCGTCAGCGTGCTGGGGATGTGGAGCGCGGCGCTGTTCGTGGTCTTCTCGCCGCTGCGGCGGATGAGGGACCTGCCGGAGGAGTAGGGGACGGCCGCCGCGTACGGAACGCGGGGACGGGGGCGGGGAGACCGGTGCCGACAGAGGCCGGCCTCCCCGCCCCCGTCCTCCGTTCCCGGGCCCTCCCGGACCGGGGGAACGCGGGGGGAACCGCAGGGGAACGGCCTCGGGGATGCTCGATCACGTCGGAAAGAGACCACCCCCACGCCTGAGGAGTCCCATGAAGACCATCGCCATCGGACGGATCGTCGCGGCGGTCGCCGCCACCCTGGCCCTCGCGGTGGGCGCCGCGTGGGAGGCCGCCGACGCGTACCGGCCCGCCACCGTCGCGGGCGACGTGGCGGGCGACAGCGCGGGCGGTGGGGAGAACTCCGACCCGTCGCCCGTGTGAGCACCCGCCCGTGCTGCCACCGACCCGGAGCATCGAGCTCGTCGAGCGCACCTGCGGCCCCGTCCACGCCGAGCAGTTCCGCATCCGGGAATCGGCGCCGAGGCCGCTCGCACCCGGATCGGCCCTGCTGGAGAACGTGTACCTGCTGATCGAGCAGGATGTGGTCCGGCTGCTCACCCGGGGCTGGCAGCTGCACATGCCCATGCCGGGCGGGGCGGCGATCGGCCGCGTGATTGCCTCCCGCACCCCGGCGCTGCCGGTCGGGACGCTCGTCCGGCACGTCACCGGCTGGACCACCCACACCCTGGTGTGGGCGGGGCAGCCCGGTCTCCGGGTCGTCGAGGCGGCCGCGGGGCTCCCGGTGACCGTCCACCTGTCGGCGCTCGGCGCCGCCGGCGCGACGGCCTGGCGGGGCGTCCGCGACATCCTGCGGCTGCGCCCCGGCGAAGTGCTGTACGTGGCCTGCGGCACGAGCGTCACGGGCAGCCTGGTCGGCCAGTTCGCGCGGCTCCGCGGCGCCGGGCGGGTGCTGGCCGGCGTACGCGGGGAGGAGGCGGCGAGGGTGGCGACCCAGGTGTACGGCTTCGACGAGACCTACGACATCCTGGAGTCCGCCGCGCTCGGCCGGCTGGCCGGACCGTCGGCCGGGCGGGTCGACGCGGCGTGGGTGGACCTGGACGACGCCCACGTCGCCGTGGTGGCCAACTCCCTGCACCGGCACGGCGGCCGGATCGCCCACACCACCCAGCGGGTCCGCCCCGCGGGCGCCGCGATGGGGCCCGGGCCGGTGACGCGGGAGACCGCCGTCGGCGGGGCCCGGGTGGTCGTCCACACCTACTTCTCGGAGAACCACGGCTCGCCCCGGCGGGCCATGGAGGCACAGGTCCTCCGGTATCTCGCGACAGGACGGATCATCGTGAACGAGACGATCGTCGACGGTCTCGACCACGTCGTGGGGGCGTTCCTGGGGACCCTGCGCGGAGAGCTCACCGGCGCGGTCATCGCCCGGCTCGCCGACGGGTGAGGGAGCCCGGCCGCCCGACCGCCGAGGGCCTGATGGTCGAGGGCCCGTCCCGCCCGGGCCGCCCGACGCCCGGGCCGCCCGACACCCGCCCTGCCCGGGGTCTCCCGACACCCCGGGTCACCCGACACCCGGACCACCCGACACCTGGACCGCCCGACACCCGAGACGACCGGACTTCACAGGAGACGGCATGGGGAACGAGACGACGGAAACATCCAGCGCCACACGCTTCGGGACGCTCCTCCAGGAGTACCGCAAGCGCAGCAGCTACACCCAGAGCGAGCTGTCCGGGTTCTCCACCGTCAGCGTCCGGGCCATCCGCAACCTGGAGCTGGGGCAGGCGAAGAACCCCCGCCGCGAGACCGTACGGCTCCTCGCGGACGCCCTGCGGCTCGGCGGCGAGCAGCGGGCGGCCCTCCAGCTCGCCGCCGGACTCGGCGTGCACGACGTCGCCTTCGACGACCTGCCCCCGCTGCCCCACGCCGGGGCCCGCCCCCTGCGCGGGAGGGAGGCGGAGGAGGCCCGGCTGCTGCGCCTCTACCGCACGGAGGGCGAACGGCTGGCCTTGATCACCGGTCTCGGCGGCGTCGGCAAGTCCCGGCTGGCCCTCGCCGTGGCGCGGGCCCTCCAGGCCGAGGACGGCATGGCCACGCTCTGGTGGAGCCTGCCCGATCCGGCCGGACGGGAGACGGGGCGCCGCACCGGCGCGCCGCCGCTCGCCGGACTGGACGGGCTGCTCGCCGCGCACGGGGGATCCGCCGCCGACGCCGTCCGGTTGATCGGCGACCGCTCCGTCCTCCTCGTCCTCGACGGGAACGACGGCGAGCGGATCACCGCCGACACCCTCCGGACGCTCCTCGACGGCTGCCGCGGCCTGCTGGTCCTGCAGACCTCCCGTACCGCGCGCGACGGCCGGTGGCCGGGGTTCCGGCTGCCGCTCCACCCCCTCCCCGTACCCGCGCTCAACGCGGTGGAGGACCTCCAGCGGGTCGAGGCCGCGCCGGCCGTCGCGGTCCTCCTCGACCGGCTCGCGGACCTCCAGGCCGGATTCCGCCTCGACCGGGGCAACGCCGCCGACATCCTGGAGATCTGCGCCCAGCTGGACGGACTGCCCCGGGCCCTGGAGTCGGCCGCCTCCTGGCTGGTGGTGTCGTCCGCCGCCGAACTCGTCCACCTGGCGCGCACCGAACCCCAGGTGCCGGCCCGGGCCGTCAGCGGCGGCGACGACGCCGACTGGGTGACGCGGGCGCTCGAACACGCCCTCACGGCGCTGGATCCGGCTCACATCGGCCTACTCGCCGAGCTCGCGGGCTGGGAAACTCCGTGGACGGTGCGGCAGTTCGCCGACGGCCTCGGCATCGGACGCGTCCAGGCGGCGACGGCGGTGCACGCCTACCTCCAGTGCGGGCTGGTCCGCCGGATGCCGTCCGCCCACCACGTCGTCTTCGGCGTCGTCCACGTGATGCGAGCCCCGCTGCTCGACCGCCCGGAACGCGACCGCCGGTGGGACCACCCCACCGCGGAACGGAACGAGGAGAAGAACCATGAGGCCGGAAACAGCGATCGGACTGCTCGCGGACTCGGCTCGGCTGCGGGTCTTCTCCGCGGTCGTCCTGGGCGCGGCGACGCCGCCTGAGGCGGCGCGGGCCGCCGGCACCAGCCCGCGCGAGGCGGCCACCGCCCTCAGGCGGCTCCGGGCCGGCGGCCTCCTGGAGGAAGCCGACGGCCGGCTGCGCGTGCCGGAGGGGGCCTTCGAGGCGTCGGCCCGCGAGGCGTCGGCCCGCGAGGCGTCGGCCCGCGAACCGCAACCCGGGAGCCCCGCCGAGGAGTTCCGTACCGGCGACCCCCGGCGCGACGCGCTGCTGCACCACTACGTGCGCGACGGCCGGCTCACCAGCCTCCCCGGACCGCTCCAGCGCCGCCGCGAGGTGCTGCGGCACCTCGCGCTGAACTCCTTCGAGCCCGGCCGGCGCTACCCCGAGCCCGAGGTCAACGAGGTGCTGCGGGACTGGGCCGGGCGCGCCAGGACCGACCACGTGGCGCTGCGCCGCTACCTCATCGAGCTGAACCTCCTCGACCGCCAGGACAGCGTGTACTGGCTCCGCGACGACATCTGGGCCGACTTCCATGTCTGAACCGCGCTGGACCACCGTCGTACGCCCCGCCACCGGCACGCCCCGGGCCCGCGTGGTCGTCCTGCCCCACTCCGGCTCCGGCCCCAACACCCTGCTGCCCACGCTGAGGCGGCTGCCCGGCGACCACGAGGTCGTGGGGGTCACCCTGCCGGGCCGGGAGCGGCGGTTCGGCGAAAGCTGCGAGGGCGTCGCCGACGACCCCGGCGGGGTGCTCCGCGCGGTGCTCGCGGAACTGACCGCCGCGCCGCCGCTGCCCACCGTCCTGTTCGGCCACAGCATGGGCGCCGTCTTCGCCGCCACGCTCGCGGTGGAGGCCCCCGCGCTCTGCCGGGGGCTGGTGCTCAGCGCGTACCCCGGCGACCCCGCCGCGGCCGAGCGCACCGCGGAGTGGACGGACGAGGAGCTGCTCGACGTCGTGCGCAGGGGCGGCGGGACCCCCGAGGAGGCCCTCGCCGACGCGGCCGTCCGGGAGCACGTGCTGCGGGTGATGCGCTGCGACCTCACCCTGGAGCAGCGCTTCGCCACGAGGATCGCGGCGCGGCCGCTGCCCGTCGCGCCCACCGTGCTGGGCGGGCTGGACGACCGGATCGTGTCGCCGGCGGAACTCGCCGGGTGGGCCGGCCGGGCACCCGCCGGCACCCGGCGGCGCGTCTTCCCCGGCGGCCACTTCTATCTGCTGGACCCCGCCCACGCGGACGCCGTCGCGGCGGAGATCACGGCCGCGCTCCGCGCCGGCGCGGGCGCGGGCGGGCGGCGCTGAGGCCCGTCACACAACGACTCACCCATGAGGGAAGGGAGACGCGGGTATGCGACGCCCCAGGACAGCGGAGCCGCTTCCGCCGCTCGCGGCCTTGGTCTACCGGTGGTCGCTGGACCACGGCGGCGTCTCCAGCGCCGACCGGCCGACCCTGGCGGCGGAGCTGGACGGCGCGGCCGACGAGATCGAGCGCGCGCTCGACGCGCTGCTGGCCCACAAGCTCCTCGTGCCGACCGCCGGCGCGCTCGTCCCCGCCAGCCCGGACTCCGCCATGGCCGGGCTCATCACCCCCATCGAGCTGGAGATCAAGGAGCTGGAGCACTACGCGGGCGACCTCACGGCACAGGTCCACTCGCTGCGCGCGATGTACTTCGAGAGCCGCCGCGAACGCAACCGGCGCGAGGCCGTCGACGTCGTCGAGGGGCACGGCAGGGTCCGCTCGCTCCTCGACGCGTACGCGCGCCGCTGTTCCTCGGAGATCCTCAGCGCCCACCCGGGCACCACCACCCGCACCGAGATCGAGACCTGGCTGCCCCGGGTCCCCGGGCCGGACCGGGGCATCCGGGTGCGCGCCCTCTTCCAGCACCCCGTGCGGGCCAACCCGGGGCTGCGCGAGCTGCTGGACGAGCTCTCCGACGAGGGGGGCGAGGTGCGCACCGGCGACGAACTCCCCGACCGGATCGTGATCTTCGACCGGGAGACGGCCTTCCTGCCCAGCAGGGCGGGGCACGGCGGCGCCGTGGTGGTCCGGGAGCCCTCCACCGTCGACTTCCTGCACCGCGCGGTCGAACAGAGCTGGTCGACCGCGGTCGCCTACGACGCCCACACGATGACCGCCGACCGCTACGCGACCGCCGGCGACGAACTGAAACGCGCCATCGTCCACATGCTCGCCGCCGGCGCCAAGGACGAGCACATCGCGCGCCGGCTGAGCATCTCGGTACGGACCTGCCGCCGCCACATCGCCGAGGTCATGCTGGAACTCCGGGCGTCCAGCCGCTTCCAGGCGGGCGTCCAGGCGCTGCGCTCGGGACTCCTCAGCACGGCGGGGTACGGCGAGGCCTTCGCCGGGGACGACACCCCGGGTCTGGCCGACGTCGCCGGCTGAGCACGCGGGACCCGAACGCGGCTCCGGACCCGAACGCGGCTCCGGACCCGGACCCGGACCCGGACCCGGACCCGGACCCGGACCCGGACCCGGACCCGGACCCGGACCCGGACGCGAACGCGGACCCGGACTCGAACGCGGACCCGGACTCGGCTCCGGCGCCGGACTCGGCTCCGGCTCCTGACCCGGACCCGGGTCCGGCTTCGGACGCGGCCCCCGGGCAGGGCCGTGGGGTACGGCTCCGGTCACGCGGGCAGCTCGCAGACCCCCTGCCGACAGCGCGTGAGCCGGGTCGCGGGCAGCCCCAGGCCGTCATAGATCGCGCAGGCGGCCGCCTGGTGCTCGTCCGCCGCCCGGGTCCTGCCCTCGTGCTCGGCGACGGCCGCGAGCCCGGACCGCGCGCGGGCGCTCTCCAGGCGGTAGCCGGTCGCCTCCGCGTACTCCAGCGCGGCCGTGAAGCACTCGTGCGCCCGGCCCGTGTGACCGAGCGCGAGATGGATCCGGCCCGCCGTGCGGAGCGTGGCGCAGGAGTGGACCGACGGCCCGCCGTCCAGCCGGGACAGCGCCTCGTCGACGCTCTCCCACGCCCGCCGCGGGTCGTCCTCCGCGATGTGCGTCTCGGCGAGCAGCACCAGGGAGTGCACCCCCGCCTGGGTGCCGCCCATCTTCCGGTCCAGGCGCAGCGCTTCGGCGATCCGCTCCCGGGCGCACTCCGGCGCGTCCTGGCGCAGCAGGGAGGTTGCGAGGGCGTTGAGGAGGTTGATCCGCGTGCTGATGTCGACGGCGGCGTCGAGCCGCAGCGCGGACTCGGCGTGCGCGCGGGCGTCGGCGAACTCGCCCTTGATGGAGTACAGCGTGCTCAGCGAGTTGCGCGCGGTGGCCTCCTCCTGGGGGGCGGGATGGTTGCGCAGCAGGGACAGGGCCCGCAGCAGCACCGCCTCGCACTCCGCGTACCGGCCCGTGCGCTCGTGGCAGACGCCCAGCCGGTTGAGGATGCTCACCTGCCCCGGTTCGTCGGCCGCCTCCACGGCCAGCGACAGCGCGCCCTCCAGATGGCGCACCGCCTCGTCGAACCTGCCGAGCCGCCACAGCGCGACGCCCACGTTGGTCAGACTGATCCGGATCAGGTGCCCGTCGCCCAGGGCACGTGCCGCGGCGAGACCGATGGCGGCGCTCTCCTGGAGCAGTTCCGCCGTCCCGCGCATGTGCAGGTAGAAGACGAGGTTGCGGGCGATCGTGCTGGTCAGTTCGTGCCAGGGGCCGGCGGCACCGGCCCGCAGCACGGCGAGCATGCCCCGCTGCTCCGCGTCGAACCAGGTGAGGGCCGACTCCACGTCGACGATCGTCGGCAGGCGCGCGGGAGCCGCGGCCCCGACCTCGACGGGTTCGGCGCGGCCGGGGAAGAGCTGGGCGCAGGCGATGTCGCTGACGCGGGCGAGGTAGCCCATCAGCCGGGCCAGCGGCTCGTCCCCGTCCGCCCCGCTCGCCCCGTCCGTCCCGTCGTGCCGATCCGGCTGCTGGGCGATCGCGAACGCCCGGACGAGATCGTGGAACGAGTACCGGCCCCTGGCCCGCTGTTCGAGCAGATGGACGTCGAGCAGGCCCTCCAGGACCTGCTCGGTCTCCAGCAGCCCCGTGCCGAGGACGGCGGCCGCGGTGTGACTGTCGAAGTCCCTGACCGGCAGGCTCCCCAGCCTGCTCAGCACCGTGCGCTGGGCGGTGCCCAGCGCCGCGTACGAGGTGCTGAGGCAGGCCCACAGGCTCCGTTCGCCGCTGGTCAGCTCGTCGATGATGCGGGACTGTTCGGCCAGCCGGTCGGCGAGCTCCTCCAGCTTCCAGTGCGTCCGGTGCAGCAGCCGCGCCGCGCAGATCCGCAGGGCCAGCGGCAGATGGCCGCAGAGCTCCGCGATCCGCCACGCCTGCTCCTCCTCCGCCCGCACCCTGGCCCGGCCGAGCACCCCCTCCAGGAGCGCGACGCTCTCGGTCGGCGAGAGCATGCCCGGCGACAGCGCGATCGCGCCGTCGAGGTCCGAGAGCCGGCGCCGGCTGGCGACGATGACGAGGCTCTCGGAGGAGTGCGGGAGCAGGGGGCGCACCTGTGCCGCGCTCACCGCGTTGTCGAGGACCACCAGCACCCGGCGCCGGCTCGTCAGCGAGCGCCACCGCGCCGTCAGGAGCTGGGAGTTGGTGGAGAGGCACTCGTCCGGCACGCCCATCGACCCGAGCAGGAAGGCCAGCGCCTCGTGCTCGGACATGGGCCGGGCGCCCGGGGTGAACCCCTGGAGGTCGAGGTAGAGCCGGCCATCGGGGTAGAGCGCGGCGACCCGGTGCGCCGCGTGGATGGCGAGCGCCGACTTCCCCGAACCGCCCATCCCGTCGATGGCGACGATCCGGGGCCCGCCGGGGCTCGCCGCGCCGGAAGGGGACCCGGGGTGGGTGCCCGAGCCGACGGCGTCGAGGAGGTCGAGCACCTGGTTGCGTCCGGTGAAGTCCGGCAGGTCGTACGGGAGGGTGTTGACTTCGGGGGGCTCCGGCGGTTCGGCCGCCGTGATGTCCGGCGCGGCGGCGGGTCCGGCAAGCTCGGGGTCGCCGCGCAGGATGCGCTGGTAGAGCGCGGAGATGACCGGGCCGGGTTCGATCGCGTGCGACTCGTCGAGGACCCCGCGGAGCCGGTGGTACTCGTCCAGCGCCTCGGCCTGCCGGTCGCCGCGGTACAGCGCCACCATCAGCTGGCCGCACAGCGTCTCCCGCGTCGGGTGGTCGTTCACCGCCTCCCGCAGCGCCTCCAGCACGTCGTCCGACTCGCCGAGCGCGATGTGGACGTCGAAGAACTGCTCCAGGGCGGCGATGCGCTGTTCCTCCAGCGCGTCGGAGGCGGCCTGCAGGAGCCGGCTGCCCGGCTCGTCGAGCAGGGGGCCCCGCCACAGCGCGAGGGCGCTCGCGAGGTGCCCGAGCGCGCGCCGCTGCCGTCCGTCCCGCAGCGCCACCCGGGCGAGCGCGGTGCCGGCCTCGAACCGTCCCTGGTCCACGGACTCGTCGGCGAGGAGCAGCCGGTAGCCCGGGCCGACCGCGGTGAGCAGCCCTTTCAGGGGCGGCAGCCGCTGGCGCAGGTCCGAGACCATCTTGCGGATCTGGTGCGAGGCGGTCTCCGGATACTCCTCGTCCCACACGGCCTCCACCAGGCGGGCCAGCGGCACCACCTGGTTCCGGCTCAGCAGCAGGTGCACGAGGAGGCGCTCCTGGAGTCTGCCGCGCAGTCTCACCGGGGCCCCGTCCAGCCGGCACTCCAGAGAGCCCAGAATGCGGAAGTCCAGCCCCGGATCCAACGCGTTCTCTAACACGAGCCCCCACAGTTTCCGCCCACGTCGGGTCAACGACGTCCCAGAAAGAGCGTAGGGATTCTAGTCTCGTTAGTTTGTTCTGCACAGAACTTTATGCGCGGATCGAGCCATGCGGCGATACGTCTTCCTCCCGATCGCCTTGCAGTTCGAGGCCGTTGACGCGGTGCACGCCCCGGGCGGACCGGAACTCGAAGTCGAGCGCGGCCCGCGCCGCCTCGATGGTGCGGATGACCGATTCGTGGCTGTCGCAGACGCCCGAGACGGTGTCCAGCGTCATGGTCTGCGAGGTGCCGGACAGCTCGTCACCGGGGCGCACGAAGTTCCGGTACGCGGTGACCCCCGGCAGCGCCCGCACCCGCTCGGCCCCGTACACCCGCTCCAGCCGGCAGGGGTAGAGCGGAGCCAGGTTGTTGTACTGGAAGTGCACCCGGCCGCCGAACTCGAACGGGCGCAGCTCCGGGTCCCGGTCGAGCGCGATGAGACCGGCCGCCCGCACGAGGTCCACGCCGCACGACTCGCGGGCCATCATGTTGACGTAGCCGGAGATCCGGCCGTTGATCTCGATGACCCGGGGCCCGTCGGGCGTCAGCTTCACCTCGGTGTGCGTCAGTCCCCGCCCGCCGCCCACGGCCTCCAGGGCGCGGGTGACGAGGCCGAGGATCTCGGCCTCCTCGTCGGCGGGCAGTGGACTGGGCCAGATCCTGCCCGTCCCCCGGAACGGCGGCATGACCGGGGTCTTCCCGGTGAGCGCGAAGTGGACGACGCCGTCCCGCGTACAGGCGCTCTCGACCGACACGTAGTCGCCGAACGGCCCGCTCGGCCGGCCCTCGAAGAACTCCTCCACCACGAACGGCGACCAGCCGGCGCTCGCCGTCGCCTCGGTCACGGCCGCCCAGGCGGCCTCGGCCTCCGCCGGCGTGCGCATGCTGTACGTGTCGCGGCTGCACCAGCCGGTGACCGGCTTGACGATCGCGGGCAGCCCCACCGCCGACAGCGCCGACGGCCACGCGTCCGGCGACTCCACCAGCCGGGTCCGGGTGCGCTCGACGCCCGCCTCCCGCAGGGCCCGGCGCTGGAGCGCCTTGTCGGTAAAGAGCCGCGCCGTCCGCGGCGAGTGGCCGGGCAGCCCGCACGCGGCGCCGAGCTCCGCCGCGGTCCGGATCATCCCCTCGCTGAAGGTGAGCAGGGCGTCCGGCCGCAGGGCGCGCACCAGCTCCGCGTCCCGCTCCGGAGCCCCGGTCAGCTCGCGTACCTCGCCGAGGAGCTCCATCACCGGCCGCATCTGCTCGACGTGCGCGGAGCCCGGCGGCACCAGGAAGACGACCTCGCCGAGTTCGTCGAGACCGCTGCCGATCTCGCCGGCCGGGACCGAGCCCGCGTCGTAGACGACCGCCAGCAGCGGCCGGGGTCGGGTGGTCACAGGGAAACCTGCCCTTCGTGGGGGACGGCGGGAACGGAGAGCGCGGCCGGCTCCGCCAGCTCGGTCAGCGCGTCGCGCAGCAGGACGGCGTACGTGTCGACCGCGGACCCGGCCACGAGGTCCGGGTCGAACCCGATGCGGACCTCGGCCGTGTCGCCGTCGATCTCCAGGTTGACGTGGAGGGGGAAGCTCGGCTTGCCGCGCCGCCACCAGCCGCGTACCTCCGGCGCGTGCGCTCCGCCCAGCTCCCGGTAACCGTGGAAGTTCATGAAGTTGAACACCACGTCGAAGGGCCGGCGGCCCAGCCGCTCCACGAGCCTCGCCTGCGGATAGGCCGCGTGCGGCGCGCCCCGGCGCTCGGCCTCCGCGGCGGCCGCCACCAGCGCGTCCCAGCCGCCCGTCACCTCGCCGAACCGCACGGGCAGCGTGTTCAGGAAGAGGCCGGCCGCCAGGTCCGCCCCGGGCACCGGCGGGCGGGTGTTGAAGACCAGGCCGGTCACCACGTCGCGCGTACGGCCCCGCCAGCTCCCCAGCGCGCGGGCGTGCGCCGCCAGCGCCGTGGCCTTCGGCGAGACGCCCCGCGCCCGCGCGGCCCGTTGCAGCCCGGCGACCACACCGGCGCCGAGCGGGAACGCGCGGTGCTCCCGGGCGTCCGGCGTCCCGGAGTGCGCGCCGTCGTCCGGGAGGAGCAGCGGCGGGACCCGCGCCTCGCCGAGCCAGTGGCCGGCCGCCTCCGCCGACTCCGCCGCCTCCCGCTCGGCCCGCAGGAACGCGCGCTGCGCGTCCGGGGACGGCTCGGGCAGCGCGGCGTCCCGTCCGTCGGCCGCCGCCTGGTACAGCGTCATCAGCTCCACCGCGAGCCGGCTCAGGCTCCACCCGTCCAGCAGGGCGTGGTGCGCCGCGAGGACGACGTGGAACGACCCGGGCAGCGCGACGACGTGACAGCGCAGCAGGGCGGGGGAGCGCCAGTCGAAGGAGGTGCTCACCCGCGCGCCCCAGTCCTCCAGAAGACCGAGGGCGGTCTCCTCGTCGGCCGCCCGGACGACGCTCAGCGGCGGCTCGGCACCGGCCCAGACCAGCTGCGCCGGCACCGACAGCCCCTCGAAGTCGAACGAGGTCCGCAGGGCGGGATGGCGCCGGGCCAGCGCGCCCAGAGCCGTACGGAAGGAGCGCTCGTCGAACGGGGCGCGTACCTCCCAGCCGTCCAGGAGGCGGTACAGCAGCGCGTCCGGGCTGAGCTCGCCCAGGTAGATCATGCCGATCTGGAGCGCGGACGCGGGCAGCGCCTCCTCGACGCCCTCCGGGACGGCGTCCCGGTCCTCCGGGGCGAGCAGTGCGAAGGGCCGTTCGGCGGCGCCGCCCGGGGGAGCGGCCTCGGCCGGCGCGTCGCGGCCGGCGCCGGCGGCCACGATGCCGCGCACCGTCTGGTGGACGAGCAGGTCGCGCAGCGAGACCGGCACTCCGCGCCGGCGGGCGTCGGCCACCACGCGGACCGCGATCAGGGAGTCCCCGCCGCTCGCGTAGAAGTCGCTGTCCTCGTCGAAGCCGCCCTCCGGGAGATGGGCCCTGATGACGTCGAGCAGCACCTCCGTCGCGTCCGCCCGCGGGTCCGGAGCCGCACCGGTCCCGGACCGCGGGTCCGGAACCGTACCGGTCTCCGCCCGCGGGTCCGGAGCCGCGCCGGTGCCGGACCGCGGGGCCCCGGCCGCCGCCGCCCGGGCCGCCAGCTCCTCGCAGGCCGCCCGGTCCGCCTTCCCGTTGGCGTTGAGCGGCAGCCGGTCCACGTGGACCAGACGCCGGGGGATCATGTGGGCGGGCAGCCGCGGGCCGAGCAGCTCCCGCAGCCGCGCCGGGTCGCGCACCGCCCCCACGCAGACGGCGGCGAGCTGGAGCCCGCCGCGCCCGTCCTCGACCGGGACCACGACCGCGGCCGTCGCCTCCGCGTGGGCCAGCAGCGCCGCTTCGACCTCCTCCAGCTCCACCCGTCGGCCCTGGACCTTGACCTGGTGGTCCAGGCGTCCGAGGTGCAGCAGCCCTCCCGCCGCCTCCTCCACCCGGTCCCCGGTGCGGTACCAGGCCTCCGGGCCGGGGGGAACGCCGTCCGCGCCCGGGCCGGCGAACCGGCCGAGGTCGTCCGCCGGATCGAGGTAGCCCGCGAACCGCTGCGGTCCGCGCACCTGCAACTCGCCCTCGGCGGAGACCCGGTGCTCCAGATGGGGATGGACCGCGCCGATCGGGACCGTCCCGTTCGCGGTCCGCGGCCACTCCTCGCGGGCGCGCGGCAGCCGGTACGCCGTGACCGTGACGGTCAGCTCGGTGGGACCGTAGAGGTTCTCCACCTCGCTGCCCGGCGCGGCCCGCGCCCACGCCTCCGCCTGCGCCAGGGTGAACCGCTCACCGGCGAACAGGCTCCACCGCAGCGTCGGCATGCTGCCCGGCCGCAGCACCCCGGACTGCTCGGCCACGGTCACCAGCGACGGGACCGAGTACCAGTGGGTGATGCCCCGGCTGTTGACGAAGCCCACCGGATCGAGCAGTTCCGTACGGGACGGGACGACGAGGGTGGCGCCGGAGCCCCAGGCGACGAACATGTCGAAGACGGAGGGGTCGAAGGTCAGGTCGAAGGTCTGCGAGAGCAGGCAGCCGGGCCCCACGGCGTACCGCTCGATGTGGAGGCCGAGGAAGGCGTCGAGGTTGCGGTGGCGGATGGGCACGCCCTTCGGGCGGCCCGTCGAGCCGGAGGTGAAGAGGAGGTACGCCGTGTCGTCCGGGTCCACCGCCACCTCGTCGGCCGGGGCGCCGGGGTCCGTGGCGAACGCCCGTATCCGCTCCGCGTCCAGGACGATCACCCGTGCACCGCCCTCCCGCGCGAACCGGGTGTCCTGGCCCGGCTCGGCGACCACGGCGGTGATCCCCGCCGCCGAGGCGACGGCGGCGTTGCGCTCGGCGGGGTACGCCTCGTTCAGCGGGACGACGCAGCCGCCGGCCCGGAGGACGCCGAGGTACGCGGCGTACGCCACGGTGCTCCGCGAGGCGAGCAGACCGATCCGGGGGCGGGCGGGCGCGTCCTCCCGCACCACCCGGGCCACGTGGCGGGAAGCGGCGTCGAGTTCGGCGTAGCTCAGGCGCTCACCGGACACCACCAGCGCGGTCCCGTCGGGGACCCGCCGGGCGCCGGCGGCGAACCAGCCGTGAAGTGTCTTGTGCGGCATGCGTGTCCTTGGGTCGGTGACGGGCCGGCGGTCGGCGGGACCCGGGGGCGGCGGGACGGGTGGTCCGGCCGGGCCCGGGGCGGCGGGCGCGTGGGTCAGCCGGACTCGGAGGGCTGGAGCAGCGGTCCGGGCCGGCCGGCGGTCCCGCCGCTCAGCAGCCAGCGGAAGAACTCGCGGTACGTGCGGTGGTAGAAGCGGTGACGCCCCTCCAGGGCGACGTGGAGCTCCCCCAGCTGCGCGATCGGCAGGCTCGGCATCAGATGGTGCTCGACGTGGAAGTTGTTGCCGTTGGTGAACCACGCCATGAGCTTCGAGGACCGGATCGACCGGGTGTTGCTCAGCGAGTCGGTGGTGTCGGTGTCGCAGCCGTAGTGCTCCGGCAGCTCGATCAGGGCGTGCACCGGATTGGCCACCACGAGCGGCAGCAGCCACAGCCAGACGGCCAGCATGCTGCCGGTGACCACGGAGGCGGTCACCACGGCGATCAGCACACCCGCCAGCAGCGCGTGGTCCCGCCGGATGCCGCGCATCGCGGTCGGCCTCTCGTCGGGCAGCCGGCGCCCGGCGGCCAGCCTGGCGCAGACGGCGAGGAAGTTCGCGTAGTGCCCGATCATCGAGAAGCGGTACACCCACACGACCGCGTTCCGGAAGCGGGACCCCGACCCCTCGCCGTACTGGTCGCCGTAGTCGAAGAACTCGCGGTTGTCCGGCGTGCCGAGCAGGCGGTGGTGGCGCATGTGCGCGGAGCGGTACGCCGCGAAGGAGATCAGCATCGGGATGCCGAGCAGCACCCCCGCCACCACGTTCCCCCGGCTGCCGCGCAATCCGATTCCGTGCAGCGCCTCATGCTGGAGTTCGATCGCATGGGCGTACATGAGCCCGAGCAGAATGATTCCGAAGGCCATCAGCCAGGCGGTTCCCGAAAGCACGAGAGCAGTGCCGCCGGCGACCAGGGAGCAGAGGACCGCCAGCTTCAGTGCGAATATTCTTCCGTCCACCGGCCGGCGTATGTGCCCCAGCTCCTTGCGGAAGCCTTCCATGGTTCGCATTCCCTTCGAATGAATTCCTGAGAATCGTCGGCGGAAAGCGCGGCGCCGCGGCGCCGCGGCCGGCCGGAAGCGGTGCCGGGGAGAGCGCGGGCGGGCCGGGGCCTACGCGGCGCCGCCCGCCGGGGCCTGCGTCACCAGGCTCGCCGGCCGCAGGTCGGTCCAGTGCTCCTCCACGTACCGCAGGCAGTTCTGCCGGGTGTCCCGGCCGAACGCCACGTGCCAGCCGGCGGGCACCGGCTGCCTCGCCGGCCACAGCGAGTGCTGGCCCTCGTCGTTCGTCAGGGCGAAGAAGACGCCGTCCTCGTCGTCGAATGGATTGGCGGCCATGTCGGCTCCCTCGTCGGCGGAATGATGAAGGACGTGAAACGCTCGTCGGCGACGAGAATAATGACGGCACCGGTACCCCGGAGGCATCATCGCCGGTAGTTCCGAGGTAGCTTCGGGACCTCCGTGCGAGAGCCGTAGTAATTACCTGTCATGCAGCTTCCTGAAGCATTTCCCGGTTGCCCGGAAAGCGTTCGGCGGCCGAGTGTGTACCGGGCCGACATTCCGGTCGGCGGTCCGGACGCGCGGTGAATCAGGAGAGTCCACGTGGTTTCCATGTCCTACGCCCAGCGCCGCCTGTGGTTCCTGGACCAGGCGAGCGGCGGGGCCGCGACGTACAACGTGCCGCAGGCCCTGCGCCTCACGGGGCCGCTGGACGCCGACGCGCTGGAGTCCGCGCTCGGCGACGTGGTGGAGCGCCACGACACCCTGCGGACCGTGTTCCCGCAGGCCGAGGGCGAACCCCGGCCGAAGGTGCTGGCCGCCGGCGAGGCCGGCCCGCCGCTGACGCGGGTCGACATCGCCGCCGACGAGGTGGCCGAAGCCCTGCGCGCCGAGTCCGCCCGCCCCTTCGACCTGACCCGCGAACCGCCCCTGCGCGCCACTCTGTTCACCCTCGGGCCGCAGCGGCACGTCCTGCTCCTGATGCTGCATCACATCGCCACGGACGCATGGTCCGACGGCCCCTTCAACCGGGACCTCGCCACCGCCTACGCCGCCCGCGCCCGGGGGACCGCCCCCGAGTTCGCGCCCCTGCCCGTGACGTACGCCGACTACGCGCTCTGGCAGCGGGACCTGCTCGGCGACGCCGCCGACCCCGACAGCCTCGCGGCCCGCCAGCTCCGGTACTGGCGCGACGCCCTGGCCGGCGCGCCCGAGGAGCTGGAACTGCCCTTCGACCGGCCCCGCCCCTCCGTCGCCCGGCACCGGGGCGCCACCGTGGACTTCCGGGTCGACCGGGAGACGCACGCGCGGCTCGCCGCGCTCGGGCGGGCGGCGCACGCCTCCACCTTCATGGTGGTCCAGGCGGCCTTCGCCGCGCTGCTGTCGCGGCTCGGCGCGGGGGAGGACATCCCCTTCGGCACCGTCGTCACCGGGCGCGGCGACGAGGCCATGGACGACATGGTCGGCTTCTTCGCCAACACCGTCGTGCTGCGGACCGACGTCTCCGGCGACCCGTCCTTCGGCGAGCTGGTGCGGCGCGTGCGGGAGACGGACCTGAGGGCCTTCACCCACCAGGACGTGCCGTTCGAGCAGGTCGTCGAGGCGGTCAAC
Organism: Streptomyces sp. NPDC056503; assembly: GCF_042794995.1. Classification (NCBI taxonomy): domain Bacteria; kingdom Bacillati; phylum Actinomycetota; class Actinomycetes; order Kitasatosporales; family Streptomycetaceae; genus Streptomyces; species Streptomyces sp. NPDC056503. The sequence continues at coordinate 6,862 of NZ_JBHTST010000004.1, read as the reverse complement.
CCGGCCCGGACGCTCTCCCGCCACCCGCTGTTCCAGACCATGCTGAGCTGGCAGCAGTCGGACGGCGGCGACACCGCGCCGCTCTTCGCCGGGGTCGCCGCGCGGCCCGAGCCGCTGGGCACCGGCACCGCCAAGTTCGACCTGGCCGTCGGTCTCGCCGAGCACACCCGGGACGGCTCCCCCGCCGGCCTCACCGGCACCGTCGAGTACGACGCCGACCTCTTCGACCACGCCACGGCCGAGGCCCTCGCCGCCCGCCTCGTCCGCTGCCTCGACGACCTCTCCGCCGACCCGGACCAGCGGATCTCCGCGCTCGACCCGGTCGGCGCCGAGGAGCGGGAACTGGTCCTGCGCACCTGGAACGACACGGCGAGGCCGCTGTCCGGCGCCGGCCTCCCCGAACTGTTCGAGGCCCAGGTCCGCCGCACGCCCGACGCCGTCGCCGTGGAGGACGACGGAACGGTACTGACCTACGCCGAGCTCAACACCCGCGCCAACCGGCTGGCCCGGCTGCTGATCGAGCGCGGCGCGGGTCCCGAGCGGCACGTCGCCGTGATCGTGCCCCGCTCGGCCGGGCTGATCGTCGGCATGCTCGCCGTCTTCAAGAGCGGCGCGACCTATCTGCCCGTCGACCCGTCCTACCCCCGGGACCGCGTCGACTTCATCCTCGGCGACGCCCGGCCCGAACTCGTCCTGACCGTACGGGACCTGGCGGCGGGCCTCGCCGACCACGATCCCTTCGTCCTCGACGGGCCCGGCGCCGAGGCGGCCCTCGCCCGCCACTCCGGCACCGACCCCGACAACGGCGACCGGACGGGTCCGCTCAGCCTCCACTCACCGGCGTACATCGTCTACACCTCGGGCTCCACCGGCCGCCCCAAGGGCGTCGTCGTCACCTCCCTCGTCCTCGTCAACCTGCTGACCTGGCAGAACGGCACCATCCCCGCCTCGCCCGGCACCCGCGTCTCCCAGTTCAGCTCCATCAGCTTCGACGCCTCCGAACAGGAGGTCCTCTCCGCGCTCCTCGGCGGCAAGACCGTGGTGATCCCCTCCGACGACACCCGGGGCAACCCCGACGACCTGGCGGCCTGGCTCCACGCCCAGGGCGTCAACGAGTTCTTCGCCCCGGACCTCATCGTCCGCGCCGTCTACGACGCCGCCGCCGAGCAGGGCCTCGGCCTGCCCGAGCTCCGCGAGGTCATGCAGGGCGGCGAACCGCTCCACCTCACCGACCAGGTGCGGGACTTCCACAAACAGCGCCCCCACATCACCCTCCACAACCACTACGGCCCGTCCGAGACCCACGTCATCACCGGCCTGCCGCTCCCCGCCGAGCGGGACGACTGGCCCGCCGTCGCCCCCATCGGACGGCCCATCTGGAACTGCCGCACCTACGTCCTCGACGCCTCCCTGCGCCCGGTCCCCGTCGGCGTCACCGGCGAGCTCTACCTCGCGGGCGCCGGCGTCGCACGGGGTTACCTCGGCCGTCCCGGCCTGACCGCGCAGCGGTTCGTCGCCGACCCCTACGGCCCGCCCGGCAGCCGCATGTACCGCAGCGGCGACCTCGTCCGCTGGAACCGCCGGGGCGAACTCGTCTTCGCCGGCCGGGCCGACGACCAGGTCAAGATCCGCGGCATCCGCGTCGAACTCGGCGAGATCAACGCGGTCCTCGGCGAACACCCCCACGTCGCCAAGGCCGCCGCCGCCGTGCGCGAGGACGTCCCCGGCGACAAGCGCATCGTCGCCTACGTCGTGCCCGCCGCCCCGCACCGGCCGGACCCCGCCGAACTGCGCGCCCACGCCGCCCGCTTCCTGCCGGCCGCCATGGTCCCGGCCGCGTTCGTCACCCTCCCCGACCTCCCGCTCAACTCCAACGGCAAACTCCACCGCCAGGCCCTCCCCGCCCCCGACTACGCCGCCCTCACCACGGGCCGTCCCCCGCGCACCCCCCGCGAGGCGACCCTCTGCCGCCTCTTCGCCGAGGTCCTCGGCGTCGAACGGGTCGGCGCGGACGACGGCTTCTTCGACCTCGGCGGCCACTCCCTGCTGGCGACCCGGCTGATCGGCCGGGTGCGCGCCGAACTCGGCGGAGAGATCACCATCCGCACCCTCTTCGAGGCACCCACCGCCGCCGCCCTGGCCACCCGGCTCGACGGCGCCGACCCCGACCGGGCGCTCGCGCCCCTGCTGCCGCTGCGCGCCACCGGCGACGCCGCCCCCCTCTTCTGCGTCCACCCCGCGGCCGGCATCAGCTGGGTGTACTCGGGACTCCTGCGCCTCCTCCCCGCCGACCGGCCGGTGTACGGACTCCAGGCCCGGGGGCTGACCGACCCCGAGCGCGCGCCCGAGGAGGTCGGCCGGCTCGTCGACGACTACCTCGCCCTGGTCCGTTCCGTGCGGCCGCACGGGCCGTACCACCTCCTCGGCTGGTCGTTCGGCGGGATCGTCGCCCACGCCCTGGCGGTGCGCCTCCAGGAGGAGGGCGAGGAGGTCGCGCTGCTGTCGATGATGGACAGCTACCCGGCGGAGCCCGGGGACACGATCGGGCGGTACGCCGACGACGACTCGGCCGTCCTGGACGAGGTCGCCGCGTCCATGGGCCACAGCCGCGCCTCCCTGGAGGCCGCCCTCGCCGGGCTCGGCGGGCTCGACCCGGCGGCGCTGTGCCGGACCTTCGTCGCCGCCGCGGCGGCCATGCGGCGCCACACGCCCGGCGTCTTCGACGGGGACCTCGTCTTCTTCCCCGCGACCGCCGACCCCGGTCACGACCCGGTGACGTCCGAGCGCTGGAAGGCGTACGTGACGGGCCGGATCGAGGTGCACGAAGTGCCGTGCGAGCACGGCGAGATGACCCTGCCCGAGCCGATCGCCCGGATCGGGGAGGTGCTCGCGGCACGGCTGGCCCCCGGCGCCTGAACCGTCCGGCCACGTCCCGGCCGCCCACCGTCCCGGCCGCCCCGAGCCGCCAGCCCCCGCCTCCGAACCCGCTCGTACCCACCCCCGCCCCCGAACCCGCTCACTCCCGAACCCGCCCCCGACCGAACGGCCCGCCGTCGTGGCGGCGGCGCCCATGCCCACCACCGTCAGGAGATGCCATGAGTTCCGACCCGTCCGCCGCCCTCGTCACGGACTCGGCCCTGGAGGACCGGATCACGGAGATCATCCGGGACGCCGGCCTGTGCCGTCCGGCGAACCGGTTCTTCGGTGACGCCCGGACCGCCGAGACCGTCACCCCCGTCGCCGCGCTGAAGGTGGGCCGCCAGTGGCAGGCCATGACCAAGGCCTTCATGTTCACCACCATCGCCGGCCTCGGCGTGATGGCCCGCCGCTTCCACCGCGAGGACGCACCCGACCAGGAGGTGCTGGGCGCCTTCCAGACCGCCTACCGCGTCATCGGCGACGACCTCGCCAACCTCGCCCCGGAGTTCAGCGCCGTCTCGCCCAAGGGCGTCTCCGGCGTGCACTACGTGTGGTGGGAGGAGTCCATCCTCGGCCCGCTCGCCGGCGCGGTCTCCGACGCCGAGGCGGCCGACGCCGCACGGCTCCCCGGGCGCGTGCGCGACCTGCTCGCCAACATGGAGCGGCTCGCGGACTCGCCCCTCGGCGCGGCCGTGCAGCTGCGCGTCGTCGAGGCCATCGCCCTCGACATCGCCGTCGCCTTCCGGCGCATGTACTCCAAGGTCCGCGTGGACGGCGCCGGACCGTACGCCGAGGACGGCGCGCTGGACTGGATCGACTCCCACATCAAGGCCGAGACCGTGCACGCCAAGTCGGTCAGCGACGACGAGACCGGCATGACCGTGGTCGCGGCGACCGAGGAGGAGCGCGCGGAGCTGCTGGCCCTGGCCGAGGAGTACGCCGGCCACTGGGCCGGGGCGCTCGACGCGTTCGCCGACGCCCTCGCCGAGGCTCCCGTGCTGGTGGCCTCCGCGCGCTGACAGCCATCCGTTCGTGAAGGAAGGATCATTGCCGTGTCCGACGCAGACACCGACCTCGGGGCGGTCATCGACGAGGTCGACCGGATCAGGGCGGAGCTCGGCCCGCGGGACGCTTTCCGCCGGCCGGAGTTCCTGAAGGACCTCGCCGACCGTCTGGCGGCCTCGCCCGTGATCCGCCGCCGCCCCGCGGGCCAGGCGCTCATCGAGGACCTCAGGAGCTTCGACTCCGACCCCCGCCTCGTCCGCACCAAGGACCACATCAACAACCGGCGGGACAACCACCTCTTCTCCCTCTTCGACGCCTCCTACTTCCCCACGCTCTCCCTGGAGTACCTGACCTACCGCGAGCTGCCCACCGACGAGCACCTGGCCCGGCGGTACGCCAGCAACACCCTGCCCGTCACCATCGAGCGGAGGACGACCGGCTTCGCGTCCCGCGTCGTCGTCGCCCTCTTCCCCGAGAACCACCTCGACGGCATCCAGAACCCCGACGACCAGATCTTCTACTTCATCGACAAGTTCGTGGAGCGGCACCAGCGCCTCACCCGCCGGCTCATCGGGGCCGTCATGGCGGAGGACGCCTTCCCCGCCCTGCGCACCGCCGACGAGACCGACGTCGAGCGCGCCTCGTCCTGGTGGGTGCGCCTGCACGAGTACCACCACCGGCAGGGCGACATGCCCATCCCCGACTACCTCCCCGCCAAGCGGATCAAGCCCCTCGCGGGCCTGGAGGAGCTCCGGACCGACGTCTCCTCGATGCTGGCGTGCCTGCACGACGAGGAGCTGCCGGCGCGGGACGCGCGCCTCGCCTACGAGTACATGCTCGCCGAACGGCTCCTGCGCTACTCCGTCGAGGGCATCCCCCGGCCGAACTACGACGCCGTGGCCTCCCAGCTGTTCTTCACCTACCTGCTGAAGGCCGACGGCATCCGGCTCGTCGCCGACCGGATCCACCTGCTGCCCTGGCTGCCCGACGTCCTGCGCGCCTTCCTCGACGAGATCGAGTCCATCGAGCGGCACATCCGCACCGAGCCGGTCGAGGACGTGCGGCGGCGGCTCCTCGACTTCACCAACCTCTACACGGACTACGACCCCGAGTCCCGCGACTACCGGCACATCCCCTACTTCGCCGAAGTGAAGCAGCGCCTCGGCGTCTGACACGGAAAGGAGCGGCGGATGCGACCCGTCCCGGCCGGCCCCCTCACCTTCCCCCTCCACCAGGTCGACGCCTTCACCGACCGGCTGTTCTGGGGGAACCCAGCCGCGGTCTGCCCCCTGGAGGCATGGCTGCCCGACGCGGTGATGCAGGCGATCGCCCTGGAGAACAACCTCCCCGAGACCGCCTTCATCGTGCCGGCCGGCGACGACTACGAGCTGCGCTGGTTCACCCCCGCCGCCGAGGTCGACCTGTGCGGGCACGCCACCCTCGGCGCCGCCCACGTGGTCTTCCACCACCTGCGGCCCGGCAGCGACCGGGTGACCTTCCACTCCGCGAGCGGCCCGCTCGTCGTGGACCGGGCGGAGGACCGGCTCGACCTGACCTTCCCGGCCCTGGAACACGAGCCCGTGCCGCCGCCGGAGGCCCTGCTCCGCGGGCTCGTCGGCCCCCGCCCGGTCGCCGTGCACCGCTCGATGGACTACCTCGTCGTGTACGAGGACGAGGAACAGCTCCTGGCCGTGCGGCCGGACCAGGACGTGCTGAGGACACTGGACCTGCGGGGCGTGGCCATCACCGCGCCCGGCCGGGCCGGGGACTTCTCCTCGCGCTGGTTCGGCCCCAAGCTCTCCATCCCCGAGGACTCGGTGACGGGCTCCGCGCACTGCGCCCTCGTCCCGTACTGGGCCCGCCGGCTGGGCCGTGACCGGCTCGTCGCCCACCAGTTCTCACCGCGCCTCGGCCGGCGCCGGACCATCCGGCTCGACTGCGAGCTCCGCGGCGACCGGGTCCTCCTCGGCGGCGCCACCCGCGAGTACCTGACCGGCACCGTACGCCTCTCCGCCGCCGACCTCGACCAGCGTCCGGACCCCGGCGGCCACGGCGTTCCCGGCGAGCAGAAGGAGACCGTCCCGTCATGACGCGCACGACCCGGATCACCACCCTGGACCTCGACACCGACCGCCTCGCGACCGACCTGGCCCGCGCCGAGCGCTTCGGATACAACGACTCCTACGGCGAGTTCATCTGCGGCTCCTGGCGCAGCTGCATGCTGTGGAACCGGACGGGAGACGTCGACGACCGCTTCCTGGAGGACTACGCCGGCCCGGCCCGCAGCACCGAGTACGGCGCCGCCCTGCCCTACCTGACCGAACTGATGGAACGACACTTCCTCCTGGAGCACCTGAAGTTCGCCCGGATCGCCCGGCTCACCCCGGGCAGCGTGCTCGTCCCGCACCGCGACTACCTCGAACTCGACGCGGACCTGACGCGCATCCACCTGCCCCTGCGCACCGACGAACTCTGCTCCAGCTCCGAGGACGAGACGATCTACCGGATGCGCCGCGGCGAACTGTGGTTCCTCGACGCCACCAGGGCCCACAGCGCAGCCTCCCGCTCGGACCGCGACCGGGTGCACCTGATCCTCGACTTCTCGACCGCCACCCCGGCCGAGGCGCTGCGCCCCGGACTCCCCGTGAGCACCGGCATACCGGAGGACAGCCTCGTCGCCCGGCGGCCGCTGCGGCCGGGCGAGTACAAGCACTTCGAGGCGCTGGCCGACGTCATCGACGAGACCAACTACCAGGACGTCCTCGCCCTGGTCATCAAGCGGTACTTCGAGGCGGAGCTGAAGGCCGCCGACGTCTTCCGCTGGCTGGAGGGCATCACCCGGGCCAGCGGCCGGCCGGAGCTGGTGGCGCAGGCCGCCCGCCACGAGGAGCACTGCCTGGTGAGCCGCTGACGCCACCGGAGACGACGGTGCGGGGAC